>CAISYX010000337.1 GCA_903889815.1 uncultured Gammaproteobacteria bacterium | reverse complement strand
CTTGCCCGCGAACCCTTCTGAACCTGTTCGCGGGCAAGCCCGCTCCCAACAAGCCCGCTCCCACACAGGGCCCACAATCACCCCGCCAGACTGCTCACGACGCTCATGCTGACCGGCTCCTTTTCTGCGCGACCCTGCGCCACCCAGTCCATCACATGGGGATTGGCGAGCAGGGTGTTCGCATAGCGCTGGGCATCCAGGCTGAGTTTCGCGCCATAGGCGCGGAAGGCGATGGCGACAGGCGCCATCATGCAGTCCGCGATGGAAAACCTGCCGAACAGGTAGTCCCCTCCTGTGCCGTGCTTGCGCCGACAGCAGCTCCAGATGCCGTCGATACGGGCAATCTCGTCCGCCAGGCGCTCCGTCACCGTCATTTCCACAGACGCCTTGCAGTTCATCGGCCATTCCTTGCGCAGATTGGCAAATTCCGCGTGGACTTCGGATGCCACAGAGCGGGCACTCGCACGCTTCTTGGGGTTCGCCGGCCAGCCACGCCCGTCCAGCAGTTGTTCGGAAATGTATTCACAGATGGCCAGAGACTCCCAGACGGTCGTCTCGTTGTGCAGCAGGGCCGGCACTTTCAGCGAGGGGGAATAGGGTCCGAGCTTCTCCGCCGTGTCGCCACGGTACAGCGCGATGTTGATCTCTTCGAAGGGGATGCCGAACGCCTTGAGGAGCAGCCATGGCCGCATGGACCAGGAGGAGTAGTTCTTGTTGCCTATTACCAGTTTGATCTGACTCATCTGCAAAGCTCCGCTGTAATGGCTGCCAGTGGCTGAAAGCGTCACGCAAACTGCGCGATTACATCAGCTTAGTGCGCTTGCCGCCCGGGAAGTTCCGGTGCGAACACGGCGATCTGCTGATTCAATGTGGCAAAAAAAAGGCGCTGCGGAAATGCCGCAAATGCAGGCAGCGCGCGGCTCACCATTGCCCGGGGAATTGCTGTATAGTCCTCGCGACTCCCTCCTGGAGAGGTGCAAAGGGGCATATGGCAAGACGAATCGCAATCGTGGAAGACGAGGCCGCCATTCGCGAGAATTACGCGGATGTCCTGCGCAAGCAGGGCTACGACGTGCAGACCTATGCAAACCGGCGAGATGCCATGCGCTCCTTCGACATCCGTCTGCCCAATCTGGCCATCATCGACATCGGGCTGGAGAGCGAATACGACGGCGGCTTCACGCTGTGCCAGTCGCTGCGATCGATGTCCGACACCCTGCCCATCATCTTTCTGACCGCCCGAGACAACGACTTTGACACTGTCAGCGGTCTGCGCATGGGTGCCGACGACTATCTCACCAAGGACATCAGCCTGCCGCATCTGTCGGCCCGCATCGCGGCGCTGTTCCGCCGGCTCGATGTGCTTGATCAGCCCACCTCGCCCGAGAACCTGCTGCAGCGCGACAAGCTGACCCTGGATATCGGACGCCTGACCATTCAATGGGAGGGCAATCCCGTCCCGCTAACGGTGACGGAATTCTGGATGGTGCATGCGCTGGTCAAGTTCCCCGGACATGTGAAGAGCCGGCAGATCCTGATGCAGGAATCCAAGATCTTCGTGGATGGCAGCACCATCACCTCCCATGTCAAGCGCATCCGCAAGAAGTTCATGCTGGTGGATGAGAGCTTTGACTGCATCGAGACGGTCTATGGCATGGGGTATCGCTGGAACCCTCAGAACACCTCCGGCAACATCGACTGACAATGGCCCGTTATCTCAAGAATCCGTTCGGAATCCGCTTCAAGCTGGTGTTCTTGTCCAGTTTCCTGCTGGTGATTCCCTGGCTCGGCTACCAATACATCCTCGAGATGGAGGATTACCTGCGCCGCGGTCAGGAGCAGACCGTCCTGGGTACTGCGCGGGCGCTGGCCACGGCGCTGAACGAGCGGCCCGAGCTCTTCGACGAGGGCAGTTACAGCGTGGCGCGCGAGAGCGACGATCTCTACGCGTATCCGGTGTTCTATCCACTGTCGCTGGACGACAGTACCCTGGTGGACTGGCAGGACTATCAGCGCTACGAACTTTCCTATGGCAAGGACGATGCGATCGGCACCGAGCTCAATCCCCAGGGCCCCTGGACCCGCTACTACCACAACGACAGCTCCCTGAACTTCAAGCTGCTGGCAGGCGAATACAACCGCTTTCTCTATGCCTATCTGAAAGTTCAGGATGACAACGTGGTCTACCGCAGCGCCGACAGTCTGAGCATCCATCGCGCTGACTTCATGCAGATTTCGCTGGTCACCCGTGACGGCGAGTTCAAGCGCTATGTGGTCGCCCCGCGCGGGCCGGAATTCCTCTACGCGTATGAGATTGGCCCCGACATGCTCGATGTCACGTCCTTGCTGCACGAAGAGCGGATTGCAGGTCAGTGGTACGAAGTGCAGGATGGGTACGAGATCGAGCTGCGTCTGCCGCTCTCGATGCTCGGCGAGCAGATCGGGTTTGCTGTTTATGATGTGGACGATGTCGAAAATCGTTCGGTGACAGGGGTTGTAGCCACCTCAGCCGTGAATGATCCCAGGCAACTCGGTTCCCTGCGACGGCCGACGCCAGAGATCGACCGCATCGTCGAAGGCATGGGGCACACCAACTCCCGCATCCAGGTGATCGACCGTGGCGGTCGTATTCTGCTGAGTGTCGGTGATATCCAGACAGCCACCGGACTGCTGCTGGATCTCGAGCCCGAAGTGTCGATCGTCAACAAGTACTGGGCCTTCATTGAAGACCGCATTCTGCATCCGCTTTACTACCGCATCCTTACCATGCCTTCCAACGAGTTCATCGACGAGTTGTATGCTGGTGGTACGGCAGAGGGACAGCACATCGACTCGGCACTGCAGGGCCAGCCGACCACTCAGTTCCGGACGCTGCAGGATACGCAGACGCGCATTCTGGAAGCGGCGCATCCCATCGTCGCCGATGGCGAGGTGATGGGCGCAGTGATCGTCGATCAAAACATGAACGGCATTCGCACCTTCCGCAATCAGGCCCTGGAAACGCTCTTCAACACCATACTTGGCGTGATGGCGGTAATCTCGTTTGGGTTGTTCGCATTCGCCTCGCGGATTTCCGGGCGCATCCGCGATCTGCGCAATCAGGCGGAGAGCATCATTGACGAGAGCGGGCGCCTGCGCAAAAGCATCGTGGCCAGCAAGAATTCCGATGAAATCGGTGATCTTTCCCGTAGCTTCTCGAGCATCGTGGAACGCCTGACTCAATATACAAGCTATCTGGAGAACATGTCCGCGCGTCTTTCCCACGAACTGCGAACACCCGTCACGGTGGTGCGCTCCTCCCTCGAAAATCTTGGCATGGTGTCACAGGACAAGGAATCCGCCATCTATATTCAGCGAGCCGAAGAAGGCATCAGCCGGCTCAATCTGATCCTCACCAACATGAGTGAGGCGACGCGGCTTGAGCAGATGCTCCAGACGTCGGAAAAGGAGAAGATTGATCTGGCCAGGGTCATCAATGGCTGCGTAGAGGGGTACCGGCTTGCCTATCCGGATTTCACCCTGGTGTCCGATATTGAAGGGCCGGTAAAGATTCTGGGCGTGCCGGAATACATTGCGCAGCTGATGGACAAATTGATCGCCAACGCCGTGGAGTTCACATATCCGGGCAGGCCGATCTCGATCTACTGCCACGCGGTGCGTGAACAGGCCGTGGTGAAGGTGTCCAATTTCGGACCTTATCTGCCCGACGCCATGAAGGGGCGCCTGTTTGATTCCATGATTTCGGTGCGGCCTCAGGAAAAACAGCGGCAGCCGCACCTGGGCATCGGTCTGCACATTGCCCGTCTGGTGACCGAGTTCCACAACGGTCAGATTCGCGCAGAAGATCAGCGCGACGCCGAGGGCGTCACCATCACCCTCACTATTCCCCTGCTGGAGGAGTGAGCGCGAGCGCCGTCAATTGCGCGGCGTCATACTCGAACAGCACCAGCACGTCCTGCGGCTTGCCCCGTGCATCCAGTAGATTGCTCAATCCGCGGTACATCAGAAGACGTTGCTGCTCCAGATCATAGGCCAGTCGCAGTGGCTCCACGAACCAGCTTGCAATTCGCAGCATGCCCGCTGGTCTGACCATCAGACACAGCACATCGCCTTGCACCTGCGCACACTCTTCGCGCGGCACTGGTGCGATGCTGACAGTGATGGTACCCAGCCTGGAAGGCACCAAGAAGGAAGCAGACACGGCGCGACCGGCTGACAGCGCGTCCCACTGTGACCGCACGAACGGATCGAAGCCCGCGTCGACAATCAGATTCGGAATCAGGCGCATGGTGTCTGTGCGCAGCGCAGTGTCTGCATCGCGCTGATAGCCAATCTGCAGGCGCCCCTCTTCGTGGCGTGTGAAGACCCGTGAACTGGTGCGCAGATCCGTCTGATCAATGGCGGGTGCCGTCTGCGAGCGAGAGAAGTCCATCTGCTTGCTGACGATCACTGCGCCTTCGGCGTCCGCATAATCTACCCGGCTGGAGAGGCCCGGGTATCCCGGCGCGGGATAGTGCAATTCTCGATAGGCCACGCTGCCATCTTCAGCATTGTAGGCTGTGCCGACAGTCCAGGGGGCAGCTGCTCCGTGCGTGCTCTGAGCGAACAGAAGGGCGGCCAGCAGGGATCGTGTGAGGGATGCAAAGGTCATTTTCGAGCCTGCTCAGCGCCGAATGCGCCCGTTGATGTAGCCGACGACGGTTCCCAGTACGGGCAGGTGCTGATACACCATGGCGCCAACGTCGAAGAAGTCTTCATGGTAGAAAATCCGGTCAGTGAACCGAATCTGGGTGGTGCCTCGCAACGTCAGCGTGCGACCCCCGTCAAGCGCGCCGTGCCGATAAGTGGCCACCCAGGTGATGGACGCCCAGTGCTCGTCGTAATGCTCGTCCAGGTACTCAAAACGGATATCAGTGGATCCGGCGTAGACGCCCTTCAGGTGACTTTTGAGCGCCAGGATGCCGTGGATGACGTTCAGCGGGTCACGAAACTCGATGTCCTGCGTGTACAGGCGGTCGAGCCTCTCCAGACTGGCAGGACTGGCCTCACGGTAGAAGACCTTGAAGTCCTGAAGCAGGGTCTTCCTGCGCGGATCTGAAAGAGGGGTCATCTGGGTCACGGTGCAATTCTCCTTGATGCAGTGACTACGTGTAACTCCGGGAATCAGATCAGACAGGGGGAATGCCGTCCGTCCGCGAGAAAGAATTTGCACTTTCTTGATCCAGAGGCCAGGCTGGGCCGTAGAAGTTTTCAAATCCGTTTCAACAGGCGCCGCGCGCCAACAGGAATCACGTGTCCAGCAGCGACGAGAACACTGGCAGCAACCTGCGCAGGACTACGCAGACATGGGGCGTCCAGACCGTTCCCGACCCTTGGGAGGGCGCCATCCGCAAGGTGGCTCAAAACCAGGACAGGGCGGAATTCAAGCGGCTATTCGATCATTACGCTCCTTTGATCAAGGCCTTCCTCTCCAAAGGCATTTCGTCCTACGCGGATCGCTCGCTGGCGGAGGAGATGACGCAGGAAGTGATGATCAAGGTCTGGAACAAGGCGGCCTCGTTCAACAGCAGCAAGGCCAGCGTCAATACGTGGATCTTCACGATTGCGCGCAACACGCGCATCGACTTCATTCGCCGCAACGGGCGTGCGGACAGGACGATCGACATCGAAGACATCTGGCATGAGGCCGATTCGCCCGAACCCGTCGTGGAGCTGCAGCAGCGCCGCGTCGAAACCATGATTCGCAATGCCATGTCGACGCTGCCGGAAGAACAGGCACTGGTGCTGGAAAAGGCATTCATGGAAAGCAAGTCACACAACGAAATAGCCGAGGAGCTGAATCTGCCACTGGGAACGGTGAAATCCCGTATCCGTCTGGCACTGAGCAAGCTTCAGATTCTCATCGACAGGTAAAGGCACAGGTCACTCATGATTTCCTATCACCCCGATTCACGATTTCTCACGGATTTTGCCACCGCCAACCTGCCCCTCTCGGAAGCGGTCTGTGTGTCTGCGCATCTTGAGTTCTGCAGCAAATGCCGAGCCCATGTGCAACAGCTGACAGACATTGGCGGTCACATGCTCTCGCGCCTCAAGCCCGAAGCAGTCAGTCCCGACAGTTTCGAGTCCCTGATGGCGCGGGTCAGCAGCAGCGCGACGCCGGCCGTTGCCGGCGAACAGAAGCCTGAAGCCATGCTTGCCGCGTCGGAGTCAGCCGCTGTGACAGACGAGTCCGCGAGGGCACCGGCCTCGGCGTTCCTGCCGCGCTCTGTGCGCCGGCTTTCCTCAGGCGGCCTCGACAAGTTGCGCTGGGTACAGCTGGGCAAAGCGCTGCGCGTGGCGCCGCTCCAGGTAGCTGATGCTTCCCGCGATACAGCGATTTATGACATCAGAGCGGGTGGCAGAATGCCTGAGCACGAGCACCGTGGCGAAGAGATCACGGTGCTGCTTCAAGGCAGCTTCTCAGATGCTGATGGCAGCTATACCCGAGGCGATTTCGTGGTGCGTCATGCTGGAGAGGCCCATGAGCCCACTGCCACGCAAGACATGGACTGCATCTGCCTGGTGTGCCTTGAGCGCCCTGTGCGCCCGCGTGGTCTGCTATACCGAATGCTCGAACCGCTGGTGAATTACCGACTGCAAAAGCTGAACCGTCCTACAGCCTGCTGAGGCATACGTGACAAGTCCCCGCAGGTTCGTGTCACGGAGCCCTTGACCCGCATTGCTGCTCAAAGACCACAATTCCCGCTTCGATTTCGGGACGTGGCTCGGGCATAATGCGGGTTCTTTTTTTCAGGAGCCCTGCCATGGCCTCAGCTACTGCACGCCACATCCTCGTTGATACCGAAGCCCTTTGTCTTGACCTGAAAGCCCGCATTGAAGGCGGCGAAGATTTCGCCGCCATCGCGCGCCAGTTCTCCTCCTGCCCGTCCCGCAACCAAGGCGGCGATCTGGGTCGCTTCGGCCCTGGTCAAATGGTGAAAGAGTTTGACCGTGTGGTCTTCAGCGCCGAGCCCAATACAGTGCAGGGCCCGGTCAAGACACAATTCGGGTACCACCTGCTGGAAGTCACCAGTCGCACAGCATGAGCGACGCCTCTCCGGAGTTCGGAGCAGCCGATGTGCAGGTGCTGACCCGCACGCCGGGCTATCGCGGATTCTTTTCTCTCGACACCTGGGTGCTCCGCCACCGGCTGTATGCCGGCGGCTGGAGTCAGCCATTCTCGAGGGAGCTGTTTGTGCGTGACGCGGCAGCCGGGGTGCTGCTCTATGACCCCGTGCGCGACGAAGTCGTTCTGGTAGAACAGTTCCGGATCGGGGCGATGGTGGATGCCGAGACCCGCGGAACCAGTCCCTGGCTGCTCGAAGTAGTGGCCGGCATCATTGCCCCGGGCGAGTCGGCTGCTGAACTGGCACAGCGCGAAGCGGTGGAAGAGGCCGGTTGTCAAATTCGTGAACTGATTCACATTCTGGACTATTTCAACAGCCCTGGTGGAAGCAACGAATTCATCAGTCTGTTCTGTGGACTCGTTGACTCTGCTGGTGCCGGCGGCATTCACGGCGTGCCAGAGGAAAATGAAGATATCCGCGTGCGTGTGCTATCTTCGACTCAGGCATGGCAGGCATTGCAGGAAGGCCGCATGAACAATGCGATGGCCATCATCGCACTGCAGTGGCTGATGATGAACCGGGACTCTCTGCGCACGCAGGCTTCGGAAAAACACGCGGAAAACACATGAGAAACACACGTTATCGCATCGATCTGAGCAGGCAGATGGCTGACTGTGACGCGAATTTTATTCGTTTACTAAAGCTGATGCCTGCACTAGACTCCTTTCGCAACAAGTGTCTGGAAAGCCCGGAATTTGTGCATTCTGGCAGGCAGCGAGAGGACGCGCTGCCGCGGTTTTCAGAAGCCGGAGCCCTGCCTGAGGCCTGTGTGCGCGAGTTCGTAATTGCGTCTCCCGTGGAAGAAGGTCACGAGGCGCGGGTGCGGATCAGTGTGGTGGAAGTATTTCCCTATACCAGCACGCTAGCCATCACGCAGGTGAACAGAGTCAGCGACTGGATAGATCCGCCCGGCATACTGGTTCGCATGTATCACGACGCCTCGACAGCCGAGGCCGTTGCTTATCAGGGACATCGGGCATTTCTTGCGCGCTACGCGCTGCCCAACCCAACGATGTACCATCAGGATGAGAAGCGACAGATCAACGAATTCCTGGGCGAGTGGCTGAACCTGTGTCTGCAGAGCGGTCGCAGTCTGAATGCTCCTGAATTCTTCTGTGCCGCGTGACATATGGCGAATAGAGACACGGAACTGCCAATGAGAGTCGTGCAGATCACGGATACGCATCTGTTCGGTGATGCCCGTGTTGCGTTGCTGAAACTCAACACGCAGGACAGTTTCGAAAAAGTGATGGACCTGGTAATCCGGAACGAAACGTCTATAGACGTGGTGCTGGGTACAGGTGACATTGCGCAGGACGCCTCGCCGGAAGCCTACCTGCGATTCGCGCAGGCCATGCAGAGTCTCAAGGCGCCTTTCTACTGGATTCCCGGCAATCATGATCGCCGTCAGGTCATGGAGTCACTGAGTCCCTGGGAACATGCATTCACCAATCTCGTCACGCTCGGCAAGTGGCAGATCATCATGCTCGATTCGAGCGTGATGGGCGAAGTTTACGGCTGCTTGAACGATCGCGAGCTGCAAGGTCTCGAGAAGTCCCTGCAGGCTGTGCAGCAACATTCTGAAGTCGAGCACGTGCTGGTGTGTCTGCACCACAACCCGGTTGAAGGCAGCGCGGCCTGGATGGCCGGCATCGGCCTTCACAACAACGAAGAGTTTCTGGCCGTCATCGATCGCTTCACCTGCGTGCGGGCCGTGCTCTACGGACACCTTCACCAGGAGCTAGACTTCCAGCGCAAGGGTGTGCGCTATCTCTGCACACCGTCTACCTGCATACAGTTCAAGCCCGAGGTGCAGGATTTCATGCTGGATGACGTCAATCCCGCATATCGGTGGCTCAATCTGCTGCCGGACGGCCGGATCGAGTCGGAAGTGGTGCGCGTGACCGGCTACGTCTTCGAAGTTGACCACACTTCGACGCGTTACTGATGCAGGGCCCGGGCGTGTATCTGATTTACATCCACGGATTCAACAGTTCCCCGCTTTCCCACAAGGCCCGTCAGACGGCGGACTATTTTGCCCGGGACGGCCGTGCTGACTGCCTTGCTGTTCCGGAGCTGCCCCATGAGCCTGCCCGGGCCATAGAGGACTTGTGTGCCATCATCGAGAATCGCACACAACCCGTGGCGCTGATCGGCAGCTCGCTGGGGGGCTACTACGCCACCTGGCTGGCGGAGCACTATGGAGTGCGCGCCGCTCTCATCAATCCTGCTGTCCGCCCTGCCGAGTTGTGGCAGTCTCATCTGGGTCACAATCAGAATTTCTACTCCGGCAGACGCTACGAGATCACGGCGGAACATGTCGAGCAGTTGCGGCAACTGGACGTGCCCGTGCTGCGTCACCCCGAGAATCTCATGCTGCTGGTGCAGACGGGGGATGAAACATTGGATTACCGGCTTGCGGTAGACAAGTACAAGTCCTCAGTGAGTATAATTCAGCCGGGCGGCAACCACAGTTTTGTGAACTTTGAACTCATGCTGCCAGACATCATCCGGTTTCTTTCTGCACGCTGAGCGCTGTGTTCGCGTGCCGCACCACAATCCCCGAGCGCTTTACCCAGAGATCCACACGCAATGAGCACTTCTTACAATGCCGATGCCATCGAAGTACTGACCGGCCTGGACCCGGTCCGCAAGCGACCAGGCATGTACACCGATACCACGCGCCCCAATCACCTCGTGCAGGAAGTCATCGACAACAGCGTCGACGAAGCCCTGGCGGGTCATGCCAGACACATCACCGTCGTCATGCAGAAGGACGGCTTCATCGAGGTGACCGATGACGGGCGCGGCATGCCCGTGGACATGCACGCAGAAGAGAAGGTCAGCGGTGTCGAGCTGATCCTCACGCGGCTGCATGCGGGCGGCAAGTTTTCGAACAAGAATTACAAATACTCCGGAGGTCTGCATGGCGTGGGCGTGTCGGTGGTGAACGCGTTGTCCCGTCACCTCGAAGTGATTGTCCGCCGCGATGGCAATGTCTATCAGATGAAGTTCCGGGATGGTGAGAAAGTGTCCGAGCTGACGCCCATCGGCACTGCCCCCAGGCGCATGACGGGTACCACGGTGCGCTTCATCCCCGACGAGAAATACTTCGACTCCAGCAAGGTGAATATCGCCCGCCTCAAGCATGTGCTGCGCGCCAAGGCGGTGCTGTGCTCGGGTCTGCGCGTCAGCTTCGTGGACAACACGGCCGATGCCGACAAGAGCCAGAGTGACGAGTGGTACTACGAAGACGGGCTTACCGATTATTTGACGCAGGCCACCCATGGCTGGCCGGTATTGCCCGAGCTGCCATTCGTGGGCTCCATGCAGGGCAATGACGAAGCGGTGGAGTGGGCGGTGCAGTGGCTGCCCGAGGGCGGCGAGGTGCCCGCCGAGAGTTATGTGAACCTGATTCCCACCGCGCTGGGCGGCACCCATGTGAACGGTCTGCGCACCGGTCTGCTGGATGCTCTGCGAGAGTTCTGCGAATTCCGCAATCTGCTGCCCCGGGGCATCAAGCTGGCGCCCGAAGATGTGTGGGACCGCTGTGCCCACGTGCTGTCAGCCAAGATGCTTGACCCGCAGTTCTCCGGACAGACCAAGGAGCGTCTGTCTTCGCGGCAGTGCGCGGTGTTCATCGCCGGCGTGGTAAAGGACTCCTTCAGTCTCTGGCTGAACCAGCACACGGCCGAAGCCGAGCAGCTGGCCGAGTTCTGCATCGGCAATGCGCAGAGCCGCCTGAAGGCCAGCAAGAAGGTGGAGCGCAAGAGAGTGACAAGCGGCCCCGCGCTGCCCGGCAAGCTGGCGGACTGCTCCACGCAGGACGTGATGGCGGGCGAACTGTTCCTGGTAGAGGGTGACTCGGCAGGTGGCTCGGCCAAACAGGCCAGAGATCGCGAGACGCAGGCCATCATGCCACTGCGGGGCAAGATTCTGAATACCTGGGAAGTGGACTCCAACGAGATCCTGGCTTCCCAGGAAGTGCACGACATCGCGGTGGCGCTGGGCGTGGACCCGGGCTCGGACAATCTGGAAGGGCTGCGTTACGGCAAGATCTGCATCCTGGCGGATGCCGACTCCGACGGGCTGCACATCGCCACGCTGCTGTGCGCGCTGTTTGTGCGCCACTTCCGCCCCGTGGTGCGCGCCGGCCATGTGTACGTGGCGATGCCGCCGCTGTACCGCATCGATATGGGCAAGGAGGTGTACTACGCCCTGGACGAGCAGGACAAGAACGGCATTCTGGATCGACTGGTTGCGGAAAAGAAAACCGGCAAGCCCAATGTGCAGCGCTTCAAGGGGCTGGGCGAGATGAACCCGCTGCAGCTGCGCGAGACCACCATGAACCGCGACACCCGCCGTCTGGTGCAACTGACCCTTGACGATGCGCTGCACGCAAAGGACACCGACGAAATGCTCGACATGCTGCTGGCCAAGAAGCGCGCGCCCGACCGCAAGGTGTGGCTGGAAGAGAACGGCAATTTGGCCGACATCGCGGAATGACACAGCGCAACTACAATTCTGAAAGAGCACAACAACGAACATGACCCAGAACATTACAGTAAACGAAGACGGCGTCGAGCAGATTACCCTGAGCAGCTATTCGCAGCAGGCCTATCTGAACTATTCGATGTATGTCATCAATGACCGCGCACTGCCGCACATCGGCGACGGGCTCAAGCCTGTGCAGCGCCGCATCGTCTACGCGATGTCGGAACTCAGCCTGAAATCCTCGGCCAAGTACAAGAAGTCGGCCCGCACCATCGGCGACGTGATCGGCAAGTTTCACCCCCACGGCGACTCGGCCTGCTACGAGGCCATGGTGCTGATGGCGCAGCCCTTCAGTTACCGCTATCCGCTCGTGGACGGGCAGGGCAACTGGGGCTCACCCGATGACCCCAAGTCCTTCGCCGCCATGCGCTACACCGAATCGAAACTGCGCAAGTATGCTGACCTGCTGCTGTCGGAACTGGATCAGGGCACGGTGGACTGGAAACTGAATTTCGATGGCACCCTGGAGGAGCCGCAGATTCTGCCGGCGCGCCTGCCCAACGTGCTTCTCAATGGCGGCAGCGGCATCGCGGTCGGCATGGCCACGGACATTCCGCCGCACAATCTGCGCGAAGTGGCCAGTGCCTGCATCCATCTGCTGGAGTCGCCCTCTGCGAGCGTTGCCGACCTGCTGACCCACATCAAGGGGCCCGACTTCCCCACCGCCGCCGAGATCATCAGTCCGCTGGCCGATATCCGGGCGCTCTATGAAACCGGGCGCGGCTCCATCAAGGCGCGAGGCGTCTACCATGTGGAGAGTGGTGACATCGTGATTACGGCGTTGCCCTATCAGGTGTCAGGCGCCAAGGTGCTGGAGCAGATAGCGGCACAGATGCAGAAGAAGAAACTGCCGATGGTGGTGGACCTGCGGGATGAGTCAGACCACGACAACCCGACGCGCATCGTCATCGTGCCACGCTCCAACCGCATCGACGTCGACGCGCTGATGCTGCACCTGTTTGCCACCACTGATCTGGAACGGGCCTATCGCGTCAACTTCAACATGATCGGGACCAACGGCAGGCCGCAGGTGAAAGACCTGCGCGGGCTGCTGACCGAGTGGCTGGCATTCCGCACTGAGACCGTGCGGCGCCGGCTGCAGAACCGGCTCGACCGCATCCTGCAGCGCCTGCATATTCTGGAAGGCCTTCTCGCGGCCTTCCTGAACATCGACGAAGTCATCCACATCATCCGCACCGAAGACAAACCGCGTCCCGTGCTGATGGCGCGTTTCGGGCTCTCGGAAGTGCAGACTGAAGCCATTCTGGAACTGAAACTGCGGCACCTCGCCAAGCTGGAAGAGGTGAAGATTCGCGCCGAACAGGCAGAGCTGGATGCGGAGCGCGAACGCCTGGAGCAGACGCTGGGTTCAGCCGCGCGCCTGAAGACCCTGATCCGCAAGGAGATCACGCAGGACGCGGAAGAGTTCGGCGATGCCCGCAGCTCGCCCATCGTAAGCCGTCCCGAGGCCACCGCCTTCAGCGAAACCGAACTGATGTCCACCGAGGCTGTAACCGTGGTGCTGTCCGCCCGTGGCTGGGCGCGGGCTGCCAAGGGCCACGATCTCGATCCGGGCACGCTGCAGTACAAGGCTGGCGATGAATTCAAGTTCGCTGCGAAGGGGCGCAGCAATCAGAACGCCATCTTCATCGACTCCACCGGACGCACCTACTCGCTGCCCTCGCACACGCTGCCCTCGGCTCGGGGCCAGGGCGAGCCGCTCACAGGGCGGCTGACGCCGGATTCGGGCGCTACCTTCGAAGGCGTGCTGATGGCCGATGACACCCAGCGCGTGCTGCTGGCCAGCGACGCAGGCTACGGATTCGTGGCCCGTGTCGAGGACCTGCAGAGCAAGAACAAGTCTGGCAAGAGTGTGCTGAAGCTGCCAGCCGGCGCACGAGTATTGCCGCCGCTTCTGGTCAAGGATTACGCGCAGGACCTGGTCGTGGCTATCACCAACGAAGGCCGCATGCTGATGTTCACCCTGGCCGAGCTCCCCGAGCTGCCCCGGGGCAAGGGCAACAAGATCATCAGCATCCCGTCGGCCCGCGCCGGTGAGCGGCTGGAGTACATCGTGGTCCTGTGCACGCTGGGGCCGCGAGATACCGTGACGGTCCATGCCGGACGTCGCTACCTGAGCATGAAAGCCGCTGACCTCGAGCACTACCGGGGCGAGCGGGGGCGCCGCGGGAACAAACTGCCGCGGGGTTTCCAGAATGTCGACAGAGTGCAAGTGAGTGAGGGCGCCTGACGCCCGCGCGGGACTTTGTCAGCGGGCTCAACGCTGCCTGCTTCACGTTGACCTTCGCGGACTGCGCGCGACCTTAGTGCAGAAACGTCTCGGCAGGACGTGGTGCCTGCAGGCAGGCGGAATAGGACTGGATGTCCTGTGCACGCAGCTCTGGAATCAATGCCCTGGTAGCGGCATCTCCCAGTTGCGCAGTGTAGTAGGGGGCGCCGTCCGAAACGCGGAAGGAGTGCGCATAGTGCTTGCGCCACTGTGCGAAGAATTCCTCGTCAAGATGCTCCCTTTCTTTGCTGATGTTGAACAGCGGAATCATTTCCCCCAGTTCCAGCGCGTCCAGAAGCTCCTTCGGCGCCATCCGCGCGCGACACTGACGAATGTGCTCCAGCAAGGACGTCTGCGGCATTATGAGCAGCAGGGACAGCAGGCCCCTGTCGTCCAGAAGCAGGAATCCGGAGTAGGGCATGTCGATCAGGTAATACTCGACGATACAGTGTTCGGTGCGCAGGATGTTGAAGAACTCGATGAACTCCGGGTTGGTCAGGTAGCGCCTCTGGGAATTGGCGATGACCGGGTCTGACAGCAACTTGAACGTGCGGCTGAAATACTGGTGCTGGAGGCTGGCGATGGACAGGTTGAGCTTCTGCGCCAGCAGCGGGTCTTTCTTGCTGATGAACTGGTCGATCAGCCCTTCATTGAACGCCTGCACCGCCAGGTCGGTGTTGGCGCGTCCCGTCAGCAGGATCTTTTTCACGTAGGGGTTGGTCAGGCTCACGCAGTATTCCAGACCACTCATTTCGGGCATCGAATAATCGATGACCACCACCGTCTGCATCAGGAAGCGATCGGGGTTGTAGATTTCCTTGTGCAGCGCGTTGATGTCGATATGGCTAAAGGTGTCGGAATCGAGGGGGCCCGTCTTGCAGGACGAATAACAGCGCCGGATCACCTCGCTGAACGCCACCGACTTGTTGACATGGTCCAGGGCCTGCCGCGCAGACTGGAACAGGCGGTAATTGAGGGAGCGGTCGAGCAGCAGGCTGACCGAGTCCAGAAAGTTTGGGTCATCGTCCACCAGCACGACCTGAGTCGGGTAGTAGAACAGATGGCAGATTGGAAAATGATGATCCACCGCATGTCTCCCTGTGCAGCGCTGCCTGACTCACTGAATCAGATATCCATTTCTTCGGACAGAAGATGTTCCACCTGTCCATCGAGCAAGGCCTTGAAATTCGCCAGCGGCTCGTCCACCAGCCAGGTCTTGATGAAATCGCCCGTACTTTCGTCGACGATCTCGTTGTACTCCTCGGTGATCAGACGGCTGTCGGCATCTGCGAGTATATACGCGGCTTCGCTGATCAGCAGGGTGCCCGCGGGGCCTTCTTCGCAAATCTGCCGCGTGAGGGCCAGATTCTCGCCTGCCACGGTAAACGTTTTCTGCTCCAGCGACGACAGCACCCCGGTCAGCAGCTCGCCGCAATGCAGGCCTGCGCGGAACTGCAGCGTAGGCAGATTGCCGGCCTCCAGCTCCCGCGACAGCGTGGCCGTAATGTCCAGGAACAGCAGCGCCGCACACACGGCGTGGAAGCAGTGTTCGTCATCGGCCGCCGCCGCCCCGAAGGTGATCAGAATCTCGTCGCCCGCGCACTTCTCGATGTTGCCGTTGTACAGCTGGGTGACTTTGTGGATGTAGAAATAGTAAGTATTGAGCAGCTCAACGGTTTCTTCTGCCTCGTGCAGATGCAGCGCCGAGCGGTAATTGGCGATGTTCAGGTGCAGGATGCTGACGAAGGTGCTGCCCGGGCGACGGTACACGGCGGGCGATTCCACCACCGCCGGGCGTTCGATCTCGGGGCCGAACAGCGCGGTGCGCGTCTCGTCGTCTTCCAGCTCGTGCACCAGGCGGTTGTACTGACGGATCACCGCGCCGAGCTCGTCGCCGCGCTCGCCGAAGGCGCTGGGCTCGGGTTCGCCGCGGCGCACGCTCTGGATGGAGGCCGACAGCATGCGCAGCGGGAAGGTCACGAAATACTGTGTCAGCGCCAGAATCACGCTGACGCCGGTGAGGATCAGCATGACCAGCGCGGCCAGCATGAACAGGAAGTTGCGGGTCACGCCTTCTTCGATGTACTCCTGATCCAGCTGGACGCGCACATAGCCGGCCAGGGAATCCTGCAGCGCAATGGGTGCCACATAGCTGCCGAACAGGTCGGCTGGCCCTGTGGTTTCTGCGCGACGCCCGGCGCCGGAACTGGCGATGACCTGGTCGTCGATGCTCAGCACCGCCACCTCGGCAATGGCCGCCTCGCGGGTCAGCTGGTTCAGCAACACGTTCATGCTGATCAAGTCATTGGCCAGTACCAGCTCCGTCACCAGAATGGCCGTCTGCCGCGCGAGCGTGTTCCCCAGGCTGTCGGCCTGCTGCCTCAGGATGTTCTCGGTGGTCTGGTTGGTGACCAGCCAGAACACGCACATGGACAGCAGCAGAAGCACACTGGTGACGATGGCCAGCTTGTGGCCGAGGCGCATCTGGGAAGCGGGGGACGCCAGGTAACGGGCATCGGCATCGTGTTCGGGGACATGCATTTTTGGGGGCACTTTCATCTTCTCAGTGGAACGAATTCAGGGTGATTTCTTCGTCCTGCACGAAGCTGAAATCCATGCGGGCGCTGGGTTCCTGCAGGCAGTTGCCCTGGACGAAATTGACACTGGCCTGCCAGAGCAGGGGCAACAGTTCGATCTGGTCGATCATTGGCGCTATCACCAGCAAGCCGCGGGCATGCAGACTCTTCACAGTGATGTTCAGGCGTTCGCGCCGGCCGGCATCCTGACCAATGCCGCTGAGCAGGGACTTGTCGAGCTTTACGAAGTCGGCTTCGTCGAGCGCCGTGTACTGCCCGGGATGCAGAGTGCAGCCGTAGTGGGTAATGGACAAGGGGATGTCCAGCGTCCGCAACTGAGTGCAGAAGCGCGCTACATTGGCGGGTGAACTGATTACGTCCAACTCGCTGAGCTGCAGAATCAGCTGCCCGGCCTGAATGCGCCGCGCCAGCATCTGCTGCTGCAGCCAGGGCAGGAATGCTTCACTGATCACCGAATTGTGGGTCAGGTTCAGCGTCAGCTTGAGGGCTGGGTTCTGCCGTTCTTGCAGCAGCAGCAGGGACTTGCTGCACACCCAGCGGTCGATCTGCTCGCCCAGGCCGTGCTGGTTGGCCAGCTCAAGAAAGCGCGGCGGGTAGATCAGGGTGCCGTGATCCTGCAGGCGGATGCGCACCTCGTAACGTTCCAGGCCATCTTCCTTGAGGCTCACGACGGGCTGGAACACCAGAATGAAATCTTCGTGCGCGAACGCTTCCTGCAGACGCGAAAACATCTGCCCCGGCGTGCCGTAAGCGTCCTCCGGAGCCGCGGCCGCCGGACTGCTGTTCTCGCGCACGGTCAGATTATGGCGGGCGCGATCCAGCGCCAGATCGGCCGATGGCGTCAGCTCGTTGATGAACGTGCTGCCCATGCTCAGGCGCAGGTCTGCGCCGCCGGGCAGCTGGGCCTGCAGCTGCGCGTTGAGCGCTGCGGCACCGGCAAGCAGCGCATGAGTCTGGGTGGCGTTGCCAGGCCCGCAGATCAACATGGCAAATTCGCCGTCACCGCAATGGGCCACGAGGGAATCGGCAGGCGTCGACTGGCGCAGCAGGCTGGCCGTGTCCACCAGCACGTAATTGGCGACGGAACGCCCGACCAGGGTCAGAAAGTCCTCGAAACCCTGCACGCATGCCAATACCAGCGCGCTCTCACCGCGCCCATCAATGGCCTGGGCGATGGCTGCTTCGATTCGGGTCAGCAGACCGGCCCGATTGGGCAGGCCCGTCACCAGGTCCTGGCTGCGCAGCAGACGCAGCTGGCGGGCGTGGGCCACGTTGCCTGTGGCGGGGCTCAGAATGATCTGCAGAGCTGCTTGCTGATCATAGACGGCGGCCATGGCCTCGAGTTGCAGTCGCGTGCGCGAGCCGCCGGCCGTCAGGGCGGTAAACAGGCAGGGGGGTGGTGTGCTGGTGCGGGCCTGCCGGAGCGTCTGGCGCACCGCTTCCACATCCGCGTCGTCCACAAGGTCGAGGAAGGGTTGATGATTCAGAGCCTCGACGCCTTCCACGCCGAACAGGGTGCACCACGCCCGGTTGGCGTGCAGGTACAGGCCGTCGTGCAGGTACGCGATGGCGTCAGCGGCGCTGTCCAGCACCAGTTCGTAACGGCGCTGCAGCTCTTTGAGCAGGGCCTGGGTGCGGCGCAGGTCTCTGCGCGTCTGCAGAGCGTCCAGTTCATGGCGCACTGTGCGTATCAGTTGTGCGGCGTGAGCTGGATTCTGCAGATCGCCCTGGGTGCAAACGGCACAGGGCAGAGGGCTGTCGAACGGGCGGGTGCCGGCCTCGCAGGGATCGCCGATCAGCACCAGCGCGATGTCAAGCTCCTGGTCTTCCAGCAGCACGCACACCTGGCTGGCCTGCAGCGCGGCATTGCCCGGCAGGTGCAGCAGCAAATCCCAGCGGCGCTGCTGCAAACCGTCGCGCAGCGCCGTGGTATCGCTCACCGCTTCGGCATGCAGGCTGAAGCCGGCTTTGCGCAACAGATTGACGAGCTGCTCCCCATCGGCAAGCAGCTCGGCAGCTATCAACACATTGATGACTTGATTCTGATCCATGGGGTGCTTGTCCTTGCGCATCTGCGCCGAGTTTAGCACAGACCCCCCGGCCGCCCGACAGGGCCGGGAGCGGCAGAATCCGGCAATCCATCACAAATCGGGCGCCAAGCGTGTACACTGCCGCGCAAGACGATCAGCCACGCTGACAAGGGAGGCCCATGACTGACAACACACACAACACACCAAACACCAACCCCCGCGACCAGCGTTTGATGGAAATCAAGCGTTCCCGCAACCGTCTGTTCGTCTGCTTCTCGACACTGCCGGTCTACATGTATGCCGTGAGTCAGGTGCTGGACAACGGCAACAGCTCCAACGTCATCATGTTCACCTACATGGCCCTGTACGCCGGCTTTGGCGTCAACGCGTCGGTGAAGCGCTGCCCCGACTGTCATCAGCAGTATTTCGTGAAGAAGTATTTCCTGAACCCGTTCCGTTCCCAGTGTGCCCACTGTGGCCTGTCCATGCATCCCAAAGGGTGACCCGGCTCGCTCAGTGGCGTGCGCCGAAAATGGCCGTGCCCACGCGGACGATAGTGGAGCCTTCGGCGATGGCCGCCGCGAAGTCGGCACTCATGCCGATGGACAGGGTGTCCATGCCCGCATAGCGCGTCTGCAACTGGCGCAGCAAGGCCGTCAGCGGCGCATAGACGGCGCGCTGCAGCGCCGGGTCATCACAGGGCGCCGGAATCGCCATCAGCCCGCGCAGGCGCAGATTCGGCAGGCCCTGCAAGGCCTCGCACAGCGCGTTCACGTCGGCCAGTGCCACCCCCGACTTGCTGTCTTCCTCTGAAATGTTCACCTGAATGCACACGTTCAGCGGCGCCATGCCGGCCGGGCGCTGCTCGTTCAGGCGCGTGGCAATCTTCAGGCGGTCCACGCTGTGCACCCAGTCAAAATGGCTGGCGATGTCCCGTGTCTTGTTCGACTGGAGCGGCCCGATGAAATGCCACACCAGTCCCGGCAGGGGCAGTGCGGCAATCTTGTCCAGCGCCTCCTGCACATAGTTTTCGCCGAAATCACGCTGGCCCGCTGCATAGGCTTCCTGCACCGTGGCTGCGCTCTGCGTCTTGCTCACGGCCAGCAGTGTCACCGCTTCAGGCGCACGCCCGCAGGCCTGTGCTGCCCCGGCAATTTGCTGTCCTGTACGGAAAATGTTTTCTGCTATGCTCGCCATGTCTTGAGTGTATCCCGGCCACGGGGGCACGCACATCCACAAAATCACGCACACTTTCATGCAGGGGCAGCCACGAATATGGACATCACAGAATTGCTGGGTTTCAGCGTCAAGCAAGGCGCATCGGATCTGCACCTCACCGCAGGCATGCCCCCGCTGATCCGGGTGGATGGCGACATACGCAAGATCAATGTGCCGCCCATGGATCACAAGCAAGTACACGGCCTGATCTACGAGATCATGACGGACAAGCAGCGCAAGGACTATGAGCAGTTCATGGAGACGGACTTCTCGTTCGAGGTGCCAGGCCTCGCCCGCTTCCGCGTCAACGCCTTCAACCAGAATCGCGGCGCCGCAGCAGTATTCCGGACCATTCCGTCCAAGGTGCTGTCGATGGAGCGCTGGGTATGGGCGCGGTGTTCAAGCAGGTGTCTGACCTGGCGCGCGGGCTGGTGGTGGTGACCGGCCCCACTGGCTCGGGCAAGAGCACCACACTGGCCGCGATGATGGACTACGTGAACAGCACCCGTTATGAGCACATCCTGACCATCGAAGACCCTATCGAATTCGTCCACGAAAGCACGAAGTGCCTGGTGAACCAGCGCGAAGTGCACCGCGACACCCTGGGCTTCCAGGAAGCCCTGCGCTCGGCGCTGCGTGAAGACCCCGACATCATTCTGGTGGGCGAACTGCGCGACCTTGAAACCATCCGTCTGGCGCTGACCGCTGCCGAAACGGGCCACCTGGTGTTTGGCACGCTGCACACCACCTCGGCCGCCAAGACCATCGACCGTATCATCGACGTGTTCCCCGCCGCTGAGAAATCCATGGTGCGCTCGATGCTCTCCGAATCCCTGCAGGCGGTGATCTCGCAGGCTCTGCTGAAGAAAACCGGCGGCGGCCGTATTGCCGCCCACGAGATCATGATTGGCACCCCCGCCATCCGCAACCTGATCCGCGAAGACAAGGTGGCGCAGATGTACTCCGCCATTCAGACCGGTTCGGCCGCGGGCATGAAGACGCTGGACCAGACGCTGAAGGAGCTGGTGCAGAAGGGGCTGATCAGCAAGGAAGCGGCGAAGTCGAAGGCGAAGCAGCCGGAGGCGTTCTGATTTGTAGGAGCTTGCTTGCAAGTCAGCTGTCCATGCCCTGTGGGAGCTTGCTTCCAAGCGAGCTGTTCGCGGGCAAGCCCGCTCCTACCCCTTCTCCGGAAGCCGCTGCGCCAGACCCTGGAACCACGTTTCCAGAATCAGCTGCGCGGCCAGGCAGTCGAGCTGCGCAGTGGATTCGCCGCGCAGTTTCAAGCCCCGCGCTTCGAATGAGCTGAGGCGCTCGTCCATGCCGTAGCAGGCCTTGTCGTAGCGGCCGCTGAGGCGGTGGCCGAACTTGCGCGCGCGGCGCAGCAGCTCGCTCTCGCTGTCGTCCATGTTGTAAGGCAGGCCCACCACGAACACATCCGGCTGCCACTCCTCCACCAGCGCGTCCAGCTGCACCCAGTCGGGAATGCCGTCGCGGGCGGGGATGGCGGTGAGGGGAGAGGCGGTGCCGAGCAGGGTCTGGCCGAAGGCGCTGCCGATGCGGCGCGTGCCGAAGTCGAAACACAGCACCGAGAATTCGCCGCGTTTGTGAACCGGAAAGTCATCCATCACGAATGACCCGCAAACGCGGACAGCTGGCTCAGGCTGACGCCAAGAATCGACGCGGCCTGCTCGGCCTTCTGCGCATGATTGTCCGAAAAAATCAGGTCCGGAAGCGCGGGGGTCGTGAGCCACACATTGTCGGCAATCTCGCGATCCAGTTGGCCGGCGTCCCAGCCCGCGCAGCCCAGCGCCACCAGGTATTGCTCGGGGCCGTTTCCGGCGGCGATGTCGGCCAGAATGTCGCGGGACATGGTCAGGCTCAGCTGCGGCGTCAGCGGCAGCGTGTATTCCCACTCGCGGCCGCTGTTGTGCAGGATGAAGCCCTTCTGCTTTTCGACAGGGCCGCCGCTCATCACGTAGCGACTGTGAAAGGCGATGTCGCCGCGCCGCGCGCTCATGTCGATGCCCAGCTCTTCCATGAGGTCGGCCACGCGCATGGTGGAGGGCTTGTTGATGACGATGCCCAGCGCGCCTTCCTCGTTGTGTTTCCACAGAAAGGTGACGGTGTGGTTGAACCACGGGTCCTGCAGGTGCGGCATGGCGATCAGAAACTGATTGGCCAGCGTGCCGGGCTGGGCTTCATAGACAGTTTCGAAGTAGGGGCCGGGGGTGTCGTCCTGGGTCATGGTCGCCTCACTGACTGGTGAAGGAATTGCCCTGGTGGAAGCGCCAGGTGCGGATGATTTCCAGAATGTCGACGCTGCCGCGCAGCTCTTCCGGGAAGGGCTCGAAGGGCGCGGCCAGACGCACGATCTCGATGGCGGCTTCGTCCAGCACGCGCTGGCCGGACGACTGCAGAATGCGGATCTCCTGCACCGTGCCCGTGGGCCGCAGTGCCACCAGCATGCGCAGGCTGCCGTAGATCTGCTGTTCGCGCGCCTGCTGCGGATAGTTCAGATTGCCCACGGCTTCGATGCGCCGCCGCCAGGAATCCAGATAGAGAGCGTCGTGGCGCTGCTGGGTCGAGGCCGACGAGATGGTGTAGGTGCGCGGGCGCTTGGCATAGGCCTGCTGCTGCGTGTCAAGCTGGGCCTGCAGGCTGGCGATGGCCAGGCTGAGCTCCTCGGGGGTAGCGTTCTCCGACAGCGGCGCGTCGGTCTCGGGGGCCTCGCGTTCCAGCTGCTGTTCGATGGCCTGATCCGACTCCTGCACGGTCAACAGTGCCAGGTCGCTCGGCTCGGTCTGGCGGTTGGGTGCCGGCTGCTGCTGCACCGGGTCCACCTGCTGGATGATGTCGTCGTGAAAGGGTGACACGAAGGGCGTGCTGGGGGCGGCGGCCTCGTCCAGCGTGCCGCTGCCCTGCTGGTTCTCCTGGGCGATGAAGTCGGCCTGGTCGGGCCGCACGTCGCTGCGGTACTGGGCCAGAGTGATCTCGATGGCGGGTGCGCTGTTGCTTTCTTCCAGATAGCTGAACCCTACGCCCGCAATCAGCATGATGTGCAGACAGGCGGAGAGGAAGATCGTGAAGCCGAAACGCTCCTTGCTCAGATCGGTGTTCGGGTTCATGGGCCTCGTGCGTGCAGTTTGCGTTCAATGGCGGCCATCAGGTCGCCGGCGATGTCCAGGTCATAGGCCTTGTTCAGTTCGCGGACGCAGGTGGGGCTGGTGACATTGATCTCGGTCAGGTAGTCGCCAATCACGTCCAGGCCCACGAACAGCAGGCCTTTCTCGCGCACCACGTCTTTCACCTGCGCGGCGATCCAGCGGTCGCGTTCGGACAGGGGCTGGGGCACGCCACTGCCCCCTGCTGCCAGATTGCCGCGGGTCTCGCCACGGGCCGGCACCCGCGCCAGGGCATAGGGCACGGGCTCGCCATCCACCAGCAGGATGCGCTTGTCGCCGTTGACGATCTCGGGGATGAAGCGCTGCGCCATGATGGGCGTGCGGCCGTGGTTGGTGAGGGTCTCGATGATCACGCTGACATTCGGATCGTCCTTGCGCAGGCGGAAGATGGACGAGCCGCCCATGCCGTCCAGAGGCTTGAAGATCACATCGCCGTGGGTCAGGTGAAAGGCCTTCAGAACGCCGGGGTTGTTGCTCACCACCAGGGGCGGGCAACACTGCGGGAACTGGGTGGCGAAGAGCTTCTCGTTGCAGTCGCGCAGGCTCTGGGGGCGGTTCACCACCAGGGCCCCGTCTTTCTCGGCCTGCTCCAGCATGTAGGTGGAGTAGACGTATTCGTTGTCGAAGGGCGGGTCCTTGCGCATCAGGATCACATCGAGGTCGCCCAGCGGCTCCTCGCTGGCCTCGCCGAACTGGTACCACTGCCTGTCGTCCCAGGCCACGCTCAGCTCGCGCATCAGCCCGAACGCCACGCCGTCGCGCAGGAACAGGTCCGACTGTTCCATGTAGGACAGCGACCAGCCTCGTTCCTGGGCGGCGACCAGCATGGCGAGGCTGGTGTCTTTCTTGTAGTTGATGCTCTGGATGGGGTCCATCACGATGCCGAGGCGAATGCTCATAGCGGGTCGGGGTTCCTGTGGGGGGCGGCGGGCCGCCTTGCTGACGTCTGGCGCGATCATACCCGAAGACGCGGGCCGGATCGACGCGGCGCGCGATTCGCGGGAACGGCAAGCCTGTGCTAGTTCTTGAGGTACAGCATTGACGCTCAGCATCCCCCTGGAAGGAGACCGCCATGGAAGGCCGCACCCGCAACACCCCTGAACATTCCCCCCTTGACAGTCCGCCCCCGCTGCCGCCCGCAAGGCCACAGACTCTGGCCGGGCAGGGCACCGCCGGCCTGCGCGTGCTGTTGGTGGACGACAGCCGCACCATGCGCGAATCAGCCCGCAGCCTGCTGGAAGACAGCGGCTGTCAGCTGAGCCTGGCCAGCAATGGCTTCGAGGCGCTGTGTCAGGTGGCCGTCCTGCGACCGCATCTGGTGTTCATGGACATCGCCATGCCCGAGCTGGACGGGTTTCAGGCCTGCGCCCTGATCCGTGCGTCAGCGCGGCATGGTGCCACGCCGGTGGTGCTGGTGTCGGCGAACGACGGGCGCCTGGACCGCGCCCGCGCCGAACTGGCAGGCGCGCAGCGTTACATCCTCAAACCGTTCCGCAAGGCGGATCTGCTGGCCGCCTTGCGGGAACTGGTGCCGGGAGAAGCGGCCGGTCCGCGGACGGACAAGGACCTTGACGAACACTCTGCGGAGCAGGGGGGCGACGATGGCGCGCGTGCTGCTGATTGAAGACTCGCCTCTGCAACGCTGGATGCTGTGCCGGCAGCTGGAAGCGCTGGGGCATGAGCCGCTGCCGGTGGATGGCTGCGCGCAGGCCCTGGCACATGTAACTGGCGGGAACGATGAAAGCGCCGCTGTCGATCCTCGTGGCAGCGCCCATGCCGTGGACGTG
Organism: uncultured Gammaproteobacteria bacterium; assembly: GCA_903889815.1. Classification (GTDB taxonomy): domain Bacteria; phylum Pseudomonadota; class Gammaproteobacteria; order Pseudomonadales; family Pseudohongiellaceae; genus UBA5078. Next base: position 6,697 of record CAISYX010000337.1, on the reverse strand, counting down.
GCGCTGGTGGCCCTGCCCCTGACGCAGGACAATGGTTTTCAGTGCGGCATGCTGCTGCGCGAGGCGGGGGTGCGTCCGGTGCTGTTGCTGGCCGATGTTCCCCGTGAGACAGACGTCTGGTGGGCACGCAGTCTGGGTCTGGGCACTGCCGATGGGGCGTGGACGGTGCTGCAGCGGCCCATTGCGCTGCAGACCCTGGGGCTGGCTCTGAGCGCGGCATTGGAGGAAACCCGCCATGGGCAGCCTGCATGATCTGGCACAGACCGCGTTGCGGCAGGCCCTGTTGACGCGCTCCGATGCCCTGTTGCGAACCCTCGACACGGTGTTCGAGGAACGTTCCCTGCAAGCCGCTTTGCAGACACGCCGGCAACTGGCTGAGTTGCGGGCGGTGGCACGCTTTCTGGACGACCGCGCCCTGCAGCGCGAGTGCGTGGAATTGCAGCGGCGGCTGCTGGCGGCGGGTCGCCTTGTGACGCAGGGGGTGCCTGAGCCGCAGACACGCGGCTTGCTGCGGCTGGCGCTGCAGATTCGCTGGCGGGCGGGAACCCTCACGCAGCCGGCACCGTGGCCGGACACTCGCAGCCAGCGCGCCGCGCTGCTGGCGCCGGAGCTTCCCCAGGTGCTGCTGCGGCAGGTGCGCGCCCGCCTGAGTCAGCATGCAGGGCTTGGCGCCGTGGCGCGCAGCGAAGCCTGGCAGGCGCTGCGCGGCGCAGCGCTGCTGGCCGAAGTGTTGCCCGCCAGCGTCCTGCTGGCCACCGACGAAGTGCTGGCCCTGCTGCGCTGGGAGCAGGATCTGCTGATGCCGGGCCAGTCCCCGTCCGCCCTGCTGCTGCAGCGGCTGGCCACACGCCTGCAGGCACTGTGCGAGGAGATGGGCGCCTCAGCGGCGTTGCGGCAGAGTCTGGCAACCGAACGCGGTCCTCTGGCTGAGCGCACGCTGCATTTGCTGCAGCAGGCCGCGGTACTGCTACCGGATTTCACACAGGTGAGTGACGCGCTGCTGCGCGCCCTGCTGCAGACCTTGCGCCTGGCACGCCTGCTGGAGACATGGCAGAGCGTGCCCTCGCTCACCGCCACAAGCCTGCCAGCCATGGCCAGACCTGTGTTGCTGCGCATGCTGCTGCGGCTGCAGGACGACCTGGCCCGCGCCGCTTCAGGCAATTCCCTGGCGTGTGCGGGACTGCTGCCAGCACAGTTGGAGGCGGCCATGCGACGCTGTCTGCACCTGCAGCGCCCGCTGGCAGTCACGCACATTCTTGAGAGCACGCTGGGCGCAGCGAGTTTGCAGCACCAAGGGACGGCCCCGGCCTTGCTGTCAATGGCGCTGCAGGAACGCTCAGCCGCCGCGCACTGGCTGCGGCACTGGCAGCAGGCGTGCGCCGACCACCCTGGCCCGCATCCGCTGCCCGACGCCGCTGATCTGGCGGTGACGCGGCTGACGCAACAGGCGCTGCTGACGGGCGATCTGGCCCTGCATGAGCTGTTGGTCCTCCTCGGCCATTGCTTCACGCGCAGTCGTGAGCTGCAGCGGGATGCCCGCGACTGGCTTGCGATGCTGGCCGATGTACTGCCCTTTGTGGAGGATGCCACCCGACACTGGCAGCGCCAGCGGGTGCTGCGCAGGCTGCTGCGGATGGAGGCGCGCCTGCGGGTGCAGACCAGCGCCAGCGCGGCCGATGTGGCCCTGAGTCTGGCACGTGGGCTGCAGGTGCTGCCGGGATTCGGCGCGCCAGAATTTCTGCAGGATGGCGCTGCACCCGAAGCGAGCGGGGCTGTCAACCGGCAGGTGCTGATGGAGCTGCGCATACTGGCCAGCGGGGCCCGCGCCCTGCAGGTGCAGCGCATTGCCGCGCTCAGTGGTGCCCTTGCGCAGATGCACGAGGTGCTGGCGCAAGTGCCGGAGTCGCCGTCCCGGTTTCTGGAAGGCACCGGTGGCGCGGCGCTTCTGGCGCAGGCCCATGAGGCCTTGCGCCGGGGGCTGAATCAGGCGGCGGCCCGGCAGGAGACCAGTGAGAGTCGCGCCCTTCTCGGCGCACTGTATGACTGGCTGGCCCGCCACGGCGAGCAGGCGGCCGGGCGCGCAGGCTTTGTGCAGGAGGCCCGCGCCTTGATGCAGCAGATTGTCCGCGCGGGGTCCGACCGCCAGCGCCTGCATGCGCTGCACACATTGAAGGGCAATGCCGCTCTGTATCGCTGTGAGCCCATTGTGCAGCTGTGTCATCGCAGCGAACGCAACCTGCTGCTGGCGGCGCAAGCCGAGCAGTTGGACGGGGCCAGTACAGACACCCGCGTGCGCGAACCCGCCGCACTGCTGCCCCTGCTGAGCCAGCTGCAGCGCGCGGTGGCACGGCTGAGCGTGGATGACCCTGCAGGAGCGAACCCTGCAGGAGCCGGCCCGGTGGGAGCGGGCCCTGCCCGCGAACAGCCTCCCACTGCCCTCCCACCCCCCCCACGAACTCCCCTTCTGCCGCCTGCTCTCCACCCGCGTGCGCAGTGGCCTGCAATCCCTGGTAGAGATGCTGCAGTCAGTTGACACCGCCCCTGACTCTGCCCGCCAGCATCTGGCCCTGGAACTGCTGCGGGAGCAACTCGCCCAGGCGACCCAGCTGGAGGAAGATCTGCTGGCCTCCCCCCGGGTACATCTTGCCCGCCTGTCACCCCGACTGCGGTGGCTGCTGGAAGATACGGCCAACCGCCAGGGCAAGTCGGCGCGGCTGGAAATCTGCGATGCCGGCCGCAGCGTAGACCGAAGACTGCTGGAGAGACTCGTGGCGCCACTCGAGCATCTGCTGCGCAACGCTGTTGTTCACGGCATCGAGTCACCCGCCCAGCGGCGTTCCCTAGGCAAGCCGGCATGCGGTCGCGTGCGGGTGCTGCTCGAGGGCGGTGACGGGCCATGGCGGCTGGGTGTCGAAGACGATGGGCAGGGGCTGGTCGTTACGGAGCGGCTGTTCCAGACGGGCTACAGCACACGCCGGAGCGCGCAGGTCCATGCGGGTCATGGCCTTGGTCTGGCGGCCGTGAAGGCCGGAATCGAGGCGCTGGGGGGGGCGTGTCTCCGTGTCGAGTACACCGGGGCTGGGCGCCTGCTTCTGGCTGCAAATGCCCGAAAACTCTGGGCTTGGGGATAATCGTGCGATGCCGCTATAATGCCGGCTTCGTGAAGCTGGTGGGGTATGAGCGCATTGAAGAAACTGGGGTTCGCCTGGGGAATTGGAGGCATACTCCTGCTTCTCACCTTTGCCGTGGTGCGCCTGTCGCCCATGGCGTTTGAGCTCGCCGCGCTGGAACTGCAGCCGCTGCATGTGGCTGCGCTGGCATTCAGTGTGCTCTACATGTCTTATGCCGAAGGCTACAAAGGCTTTCACCGTGGCTTCGCGCCGCGAGTCGTCGCCCGGGCCAGTTATCTGAGCGAGCACCCGCGCCCTCTGCACGTGCTGCTGGCGCCGGCCTTCTGCATGGGCTACATCCATGCCACCCGCCGCCGCAAGCTGTTGTCGTTCGGGCTGACCAGCATGATTGTGTGTTTCGTGCTGATCGTGCGCATGTTGCCGCAGCCCTGGCGCGGCATCGTCGATGCCGGCGTGGTGACGGGACTGGTGGTGGGCATCGGCTCGATTCTGTATTTTCTGTGGCAGAAGCTGCGCCACCCCGAGCGCCCCGACGTGGGCACCGACATTCCTGAGTCCGGCAGCGCCACCCTGGCGCCGTGACTCGCAAACAACCGGCCTGACTGCACGGTCAGGTCTGCACGCCAGCGGTGGTCTGAGAATGCCCAAGCACAGCAACAAACTCAGCATCTGCGCCATCATCGTCAGTTTCAACCCTGATGCGAACGTGCTCACCTCGCTGCTGCGCCAGATCGGCACCCAGTGCGAGTTTCTGCTGATCGACAACGACTCGGGCAACATCGAGAACTTTCGCAGCATTGCCGAGGCCACGCCCCGCTGCCTGGGTGTCCGCTTGCTCGACGCCAATATCGGGCTGGCCAGCGCGCTGAATCTGGGGCTGGAAGAGGCCGCCAGACGTGGCTTTGGCTACGCGGTGCTGTTCGATCAGGACAGCCAGGTGCCAGTGTCCTTCTTCGCCAATCTCTATGCGTCCTATATTGAAGCCAGCCGCCTCAGCCCCGTGCCGGTGGCTGCTGTGGGGCCCCGCATCACCAATCCCACGTTGGGCACCAGCATGCCCTTCAAGCTGTTCTCGCGCTGGTTTGGCCGCACCGACCGCAAGCTGGGCGGCAGTGACCGGCTGTACCAGGCCGAATTCCTGATTTCCTCCGGCTGCCTGATCTCCCTCAGCGCCTTGCAGTCCATCGGCCCGATGCGGGACAGTTACTTCATCGACAACGTGGACCTGGAGTGGTGCTTTCGCGCCCGTGCCAAGGGTTACGCGGTGGCAGGCACCGACAATGCCACGCTCTTCCATCGCATCGGCGAGCCCAGTGACGAGCCACTGGTGCGCGCCGGCATCATGGTGCGCCACAGCCCGCAGCGCAGTTATTACTCCACGCGCAATCGCTTCGCGCTGTATCGCGAACCCTATGCGCCCTGGGGCTGGAAGCTGCGGGACTTCCCACGCTTTCTGCTGAAGACGCTGTGGCTGTTGCTGTTCTCGCCGCAGCGCGGGGAATACTTGAAGAACATCCGCAAGGGGCTGGCCGATGCACGGAGCGTGGGCTGATGCCGCTGCCCCGCGTCGCGATTCTGCTGCCTACCTGGAATGGCGAAAAATACCTGCATGAGCAGGTGGATTCCCTGCTGGCCCAGGACTATCCCGACTTCCTCATCGTCAGCCGCGACGATGGCTCCCGCGACAGCAGCCCCGCCATCATCGCCGACTATGCTGCCCGCTTCCCCCAGCGCTTCCACATCGTGCCCGCCGATGGCCGCAATCTGGGCGCCAGTGGCAGCTTCGCCCTGCTCATGGAGTATGCCCTGCAGCACAAGCTTGCTCTTGGTCTGGGCAGTGCCTGGGTAATGCCGAGTGATCAGGACGATGTGTGGCACGCCGACAAGCTGCGCGCGTCGATGACGCGCATGCTGGAACTGGAGGGGCGTTACCCCGGCCAGCCGCTGCTGGTACACGGCGACCTGGAAGTGGTGGACGAGGCAATGTGTCAGATCGCGCCATCCTTTGTGCGCTACCAGGGGCTGAAGCCCCTGCGCAACAGTTTCGGCCGCCTGCTGGTGAGCAACACCGTCACGGGGTGCACGGCATTGTGCAACGAGGCATTGCTCCGGCGCGCGCTGCCCGTGCCGGCCCAGGCCGTCATGCACGACTGGTGGCTGGCGCTGGTGGCAGGAGCTTTCGGCAGGCTCAGCTACATCGACGCGCCGCTGCTGCAGTACCGGCAGCATGGCGCAAACACCATCGGGGCAAAGGAGTACAAGCAGCCACCGCTGCTCAAGGGCTTCTGGCAACGGCTGCGCGATGACCGGCACCGCGCCATCCTGCAGGGGCTCGCAGCCCAGGCGCTAGCGTTTCGTGCGGCCCATGCGGGCGCGCTGAGTGTTGCCCAGCGCCTGGACCTGCGCATGGCCATGGCGCTTGCCAGCCACAATCTTGTGGTACGGAAACTGGCGCTGAAATTCTTTCTCTCGCGCTGACGGCGCAATTATCTCAAGCGCTGCTGCGGCGACAGCTTGCCAGCAACACCTTCAGCGAATGCTGGCGCGGATCTGGCGGATCGCGGCAAGACGCTTGCGCATGAGTTCGCCCACTGGCAGCGGCGCGAACTCGGCCGCGATGGTCGCCCGCGCGTTCTCGCCCAGCTGGCGGCTCAGCGCCGGGTCGCCCGCGAGCTGCTGCATGGCGCGGGTGGCGTGGGCTTCATCCGGCTCGGCCCAGGTCTGGCCCTTCTTGTAGGGGCCGTAGTCTTCGGCCAGCGTCACCAGCGTGTAGTCAATGCCGATGCTGTTGCCCGGCCGCATGTAGTCGATGTTGCCTGACCAGGCCGTGGCCATCACCGCCTTGCCAAGCGCCATCGCTTCGGCGGGTCCGAAACCGAAGCCCTCGGAGCGGTGCAGCGAGACATAGCAGTCGCAGCAGCCAATCAGCGCATTCACTTGCGTACGGCTGTACACCTTGTCCAGCAGCAGAATGTTGCGATGCGCGCCGATGGCCTCGCGAATCCTGCGCATGGCGTCCGGCGTGGGATTGTTCACCTTCAGCACCAGCTGTGCCGACAGATCGTCCGGGCCGAAGGCATTCTGGAACGCACGCATCGCGCCGTAGGGGTTCTTGCGCTCGGGCCGGCTGTAGGTGTCGAACATGGCCAGGAACAGGAAGCAGTCCTCTGGCAGGCCGAAACTGCTGCGGCTCAGGCTCGGGTCGGCATGCACTTCCACCGCGTGGGGCATGCGCACCACGGGGATGGGCGACTTCATGGCCACGGCTTCCTGCACGAAATGGGAAGGCACCCAGATCTCGTCGAAATACCAGTAGGCTTTCTCCCATTCCGCTGGAATCTCCGGCAATTCCCACGCCCAGTAGCCAATTCGGTAAGGCCCGTCGAAATAGCCCGCCGGCAGTTCGTTGATGGCCTGCAGGGCATGGTCTGGGTTGATGTGCAGCAGCGTCACGTCATAGGGCGCCGCCTGCATCTCTTTGTGCTCCCAGCTCAGATCGGTCATGCGCGACGGGTTGTGGGACTGGAAGCACACGATGCCGAAGGGCTCGTTGGCGGCATCCAGCG
>CAISYX010000336.1 GCA_903889815.1 uncultured Gammaproteobacteria bacterium | reverse complement strand
GACGCCGCGACAGCGTATGGCGATCAAGTGATTGTTCTTTCCGGAAAAAGGCGGGTAGACTCCGGCCATATGCTGTTCAAATAGTGCGTTGGCGCACTATACAAATGTTAGGCCCGCGCGAGGACGATACATGCCGCTAAAGCAACATGCCAAATTATGGATTGGTGTATTGGTGCTGGCTGCGTGCGTAGCGCTGGTATGGGCTAGCTCGCTGATGGACGGTGTGACTACATTCTCCGCGCGCTGGTTGAGCAAGGCGCAATCGAGCGACGAGCTCTGGAGAACGCTAGCGCCCCATGTGACCCTGACTATGCCGAAAACGGCCGTGGTGCCGGTTCCGATGGTAGTGATGGCGCCAGGATGTCTCGGCTGGCGTCCTCACCATGAGCGATGGCGGGCCGTTTTCATGGCAGCCGGCTACGCAGTCTTATATGTGGATAGCTTTGCCGCGCGTGGCTTGACCGACCCCAAGGCGATCGAGGCCGTCGCATGTGAGGGCGAAGGCATCTACGGCTTCGAGCGGGCTGGCGACATTGCGGTGGCATTGGATCGCTTGGAATTCCCGCCCGTCGTCGATCAATCAAACATCGTCTTGGCAGGATGGAGTCATGGAGGCTGGACGGTCTGGGACCTGCTCCACTTCGTCAGCCTGAACAAGCGTCCGCCGAACCTGCTCGATTGGCGTGCGCCCAAGCCAGCACAATTCCGGGCGATCATTGCCTTCTATCCGTATTGCGGCTTCGGCAGCCATTCATACACGCGTTCGTTGCCCAGCGGGACCCGGGCGCTCGTGTTCATGGGAACGGGCGATGAAAATGTTCCGTTCGAGCCGTGTCAGAAGCGCATGGCCAAACTGCGCGAAAGTGGCGCGCAGTCGGAATTCATCGAATATGCTGGGGCAACCCACTGGTTCGACAACAAGGCTGACTTTGATCTGTTGCCGCATCGTTACGATCCCGAGGCGACCGCCGATACTCAGCGCAGAGCGCTTGATTTATTGCGCGAAGTGACTGGTCAGTAAACGTAGCTGTCGGAGGGGCAAAGACGTTTGCCAGAAACCCGGTTGGATGGATACTTCGAGATATGTCAAAAGATGATGAGGATCTCTCCATCAAGCGCTTCGTGACAACATCTAGACTTTTTTCCCCAATGAGTCTCAAGAATGCCTAACAAGGCGCTGCACCCGACGACAATTTCGCTGCGCTCCATTGCCGCCGGTGAGCTTGATCGTTAGCCAGACCCAATCGTGACCTGTAAAACAACCAGTCTGTATGTTCATTAAGCCAAGCCCAGTAACTTTGAGTTCGAAGAGACAAAATGCCACAAGCTATTTTTCAAACTATCCTGCCTGTTCCAATTGATAACACCATCCGTGGAGTGAAACTGCCATTCTACGTGTTCGCCTTTTTTGCTGTCGTCAGTACCGTACGAAGTTGCATCCATCTACTCTCTCCAGATGGCGGAGCGGGTAGCATCGCCGGAATGGATCTCTCGGTGGCTGGTGCGGACGGAATTATCTTTGCATTTGGTCTGTGGGGGAGTTCGCAGTTGCTCTTTGCTGTGATTCAGTTGCTGGTTGTCTTTCGGTACAGGTCGCTAGTGTCATTCATGTACCTGATGCTCATTCTGGAAGTTCTTTTGCGCGAACTGGTTGGATATTTGAAGCCAGTCACATTTGCCCATCCCCCTCCCGGCGCAATTGGTAATCAAATTATTTTGCCGCTGGCAGTGTTCATGCTGGTTCTGTCTGTGTGGAGTACTTACAAGGCAAATAGGGATGCAAGAGAATCGCAGTAGATTGTCATCGACCAAGCAAGGCGGCCCAACAACCGCATGCAGGCCGACCGCTTTCGGCACGGCGGAGGCTGATGCTCTGCGTTAGCACTCCAGAGAAATTATCTAGATGAATGAGTTCCTGAAGCCAGGCAAGTATGTAGACTCGGATCATCCTGAAGTGGTGAGAAAAGCCCTCGCGCTGTCGAGTGGCGGTGATGACCTGGTAGAGATTGCCAGAGCGTGCTTCGTATTCGTACGAGATGAAATCAAGCACAGTGGAGATTATCAATTGAACCCAGTGACATGCAGAGCCTCCGAAGTTCTGAAGTACGGTTCCAGCACAAGACAACCATAGGAGTTACCACATGCTACAACTCAAGCCACTGGACCAAAACGTCCCGATTTTTCAGCAGATCAATACCGACGTCTCACCTGTTGTATTGGTGAACGTCTTTCAGGTGGCAGCGGAAGAAATCCCAGCCCTGTTGAAGGCATGGGAAGCCGATGCGAACTGGATGAAACAGCAGCCAGGCTACATCTCAACGCAGTTGCATCAAGGCATTGCAGGAAGCACGGTATTCATGAACTACGCGTTGTGGGAGTCCGTGGCCCATTTTCGGGCGGCGTTCAACCATCCCGAGTTCAAGCAGGCGCTTGGGCACTATCCTTCCAGTGCCGTGGCGTCCCCTCATCTCTTCACGCGGCTCACGGTACCCAATCTATGCGTCGGTCCGTAGCGCAGCGGCCTGACAACAGCTACATGCGGCTCGCTATTGAGGAAACCAGCACGCAGAAGCCATGGCCATAAGCCAGTTGCAGAGTGTTACTGACGATATTGTTGCGCTTGTCACACTGGAACCTTGTTTCTTCCATGACAATGACATTCATGTCAGATTCGGCGCCTGACAATGTAGTGAACTGCACTCCGTTACGCGCCCTAGAACGCGTAAATGAACCCTACGCCCACTTCCGCTTCATAGTTGCTGCGTGTAATTGGGCTATCTGCCACGTCGCTGCCAAAACGCTCGTAGAGCACCTCGCCAAACAGCTGCCAGTTGTCATTGATGTAATTGCGATACGTGTAGTTGAAGCCAATCGAGCGAAATCCTCCGCTCAGTTCCGTCTGCTTCAGTCCGGACGCCGCTGACTGCGCGGCAGTGATGCCAAAATTGTTATTGACGCGATCGCTGTCGTGAAAAACCGCCACGATGGAAAAGTCAGAGCCGGAACCGTCCGCTTGTTCGCCGAAGCGTCGCCCCACGCCAAAAAGACCAAGGCTGCCGTTGTCACCCGTGACGACTCGGCCATCCAGCCAGTAGCGCCAGTCGGCATCGAACGCACGCCGCGCCTGCAGCACGACTTCGGTGCTCTCTCCTGAATCACCGAGTCCGTTCAATCGTCCGTCATCGGAATCCCCTTCTTCGCGTCCTTCATCGAAGCCCACGGTGGCCTGGAACAGCCACGTGTCAGAACGAAGTCCGCGCCACCCCAGCGCCTCGCCGGCCCAGTAGAAAATGTCATCCCCTCGGCGCCATTGCACCGCACCAGCGGGGCTGGCTTCGAAGCCGAATTCATCCGACCCTTCATAGGCAGATTCGTATTCAAGCCCCAGGCCCAGCCCGAAGCTGAATCCGTCATTGCCCTTGGTGAAGTCGTCGATAGAGGGCAGCGGCACCAACGCTGTATTTGCGTCCTGCGCCAACGCGGCTTGAGCAAAGAGCGCATGGGTGACAACTGCCAACATCAAATGTGTAAACGCTTTCATAAAAAATTCTGCTCCAGCAGGTTTTCGGACACAGCCACTTGGTAAAACTTACGAGAGGCTTTCGTGGCTGGATCACGTTTCATCACCAGTGCCGATTCCTGCCTCATTTTTTTCACGCACAGCAGTAATGCTGGACAAGTCATCCCACAGGGCAAATTGCGATGTGAAACCACGTTTTGAAATGCACCCCCGACCCCCAGGTGCTAGCATCTGCCCATGCCGTTACTCACTCTTGCCGACCTCGACCAACGCCTGCTCACCCTCAAGGCCCTGCCCGTCCACCGTGGCCGGGTGTTGCGGGCGTGGCTCAACGGCAAGGCGTTGGGCGCAGGGCCGCGCCTTCAGCCACAGGAACACTTCCTGCCGCTGTCGGTGCGCACTGGCTTGCCTGCACTCAGCGACGCGCTGGATGCCGTGGCGCAGATTCATTCCCAACATCCCGGTGCCGATGACTCGGTGCGCTTGCTGGTCAGGCTTGCCGACGGGCAGATGATCGAAAGCGTGCTGCTGCCGCGCGACGCGCTGTGCGTGTCCACCCAGGTGGGCTGTGCTGTGGGCTGCCGCTTCTGCATGACGGGCAAGAGCGGCCTGATTCGTCAGGTGAGCAGCCTGGAGATCGTGGCACAGGTGGTGCTCGCGCGCCGGCTGCGCCCGGTGAAGAAAGTGGTGTTCATGGGCATGGGCGAGCCTGCCCACAATCTCGACAATGTGCTGGAGGCCATCACTCTGCTGGGCACTGAGGGCGGCATCGGCCACAAGAATCTGGTGTTCTCCACGGTGGGCGACCGCCGCGTGTTCGACCTGCTGCCACGGCAACGCGTGCGCCCGGCACTGGCCTTGTCCCTGCACACCACCAAGGCTGACTTGCGCGAACACCTGCTGCCCCGCGCGCCGAAAATTGCGCCGGACGAACTGATTGAACTGGGTGAGGCGTACGCGCGCGAGACGGGTTATCCCATCCAGTACCAATGGACGCTTCTGAAGGGCATCAACGACGGGCAGGACGAGCTCGACGAAATCCTGCGCCTGTTCAAAGGCAAGTACGCACTGCTGAACGTCATCCCTTTCAATTCGCTGGAAGGCACGGGGCTGGATGCCAGCAATGGGGTGCGCTACGAGCGTCCGGATGCTGAACGTATCCGCGAGATCGTCACCTACCTGCACAGTCGCCATGTGCTGACCAAGGTGCGCAACAGCGCCGGGCAGGACGTGGACGCCGGCTGCGGCCAGTTGCGGGCGCGCGCCGGGCGCGGTGTGCTGCAGGCTGAGCTTTTGTAATCGCTCAGCCCTCCTCAGTCACCCGCAGATGATGAATCTGTGTTCCAGAAATTGAGAAAGAAAAATGAGTTTTCTCAGATACCCACACACAGCCCTGTCACAATCATCGTTGCGGGCGGAAGCAGATGCTTGATCATTCACAGCTGCAAAGGACTTAGATGCCAAACAGCACAAAATCCACCGCTGCCACAATTTCGGCACGGTGAGCCGTCAGATCATGCGCCAGCGGGCCGAGCTGTGAGCGGTCAATGCCAGCGATGTCCTGCGTCATGACCGTGAAGTGCTTGCCATCCAGTGTGAGTGTTGGGTTGAGCCTGGAGAGGCTGATCGGAGCAGCGATCTTTGCAGATGTCAGCGGAATGACGAGGGTGGTGCGCAGGCCGCTAAGCAAGTCACTCTGTATTTCCAGCAGGAATGGATACAGAGTGCGACTTGCCGGGCTTGTGTTCTTGTACGCACAGAACTGGCTCATCAGAATTTCCTGACGCTGTCACTGAAGGTGCCATTGGTTTCCACAAATTGATTATAGGCCTGAATGGCATTGGCATTTTCGCGTAACCATTGGGCGCGTTGCTCGGCCTTCAGATGCTCGGCCAGGGCGTGCTCCAATGTCGCGGATAGATTGATGTTCAGGCTCCTCGCTTTCTCCAGCAAGTCGCTGTTGATGCTCACATTGGTGGGCTTCTTGGGGGCTTGCGGGTTGAACGCGTAATTCATGATGATTGCTCCTTGTGCCTGATGCGCATAGCCTATGCGCATACCTGATGTTGATCAAGTCGGACATACTGCGAAGAGCGTTTCGCGCGCGGCGCGTGATCAAACCAAATTCAACAAGAACCTGCGAGGACCGATCGATGAAAAATTCGCAATGCTGCTGGCGTTGCTGGTCTTCATCGTCAAGGACAAGGACGCCCCCATCAAGGAATCCCTTGTCAAACACTCGTTTCAAGTGTGCTGCACAAGTACATTGATGGTCAGTTGATTGAGAAGGGCAGTTGAATGAAATTGACTTTCGGCCGACTTCGACCAGAGGATTCCCGCAAAAGTTTTGACCGCAATCCGGGTCTATGTGACATTGCCCGGCACTGCCGTCAGGCAGTCCGACCACCCCGGGGAATTCAGCAAGGTCACGATTGATCTTCCGTTTTCTGCCATGGAGAGAACATGACAAGAGATCAATGCACCGCCCTTCTGCTGTTGACGACATCCCTCCTGACCTCACAGGGGCTTGCTCAGACCCCCATCACCACCACCGACGTGCGCCCTGCCATGCAGGCCGCCCGCATGCCGGCGCAGAGCGAGGTGGAGCTGGACGGGCATCTGGACGAAGATGTCTGGGCCCTGGCCACGCCCATCACGCAGTTCCGTCAGCAGGAGCCGGTGGAAGGCGGCGAGCCGAGCGAGCCCACCGAGATCCGCGTGCTCTATGACGACGAGGCCCTGTACATCGGCGCCATGCTGTTTGATTCCGACCCCGACGGCATCCTGGCCTATCAGCTGCAGCGCGACGCCGGGCTGGGCACCGACGACCGCTTCATGTGGATCATCAGCACCTTCGACGACAACCGCACCGGCTATTTCTTCGAGACCAATCCTGCCGGCCTGCTGGGCGATGGCCTGATTCAAGGCGGTGGCGGCTTCAACAAGCGCTGGAACGGCATCTGGAACATGCGCACTGCCATACAGAACGATGGCTGGTCGGTGGAAATCCGCATCCCGTTTTCGACACTCAATTTCGACCCCGCGCTCACCACCTGGGGCATCAATTTCCAGCGCACCATCCGACGCTACAACGAAGAGATTCTCTGGAATGGCTGGCGGCGGGCCGAGGGCCTGTTCCGGCCGGTGTACACGGGCGAGCTGCGCGGCCTGAGCGGGCTGAGTCAGGGCCGGGGCATCGAGCTCAAGCCCTTCATCAACGCCTCGACCAACCGCGGCCCCGGCGCGGGTGCGAACGCCGGCTCTGAGGCCACGGCGGGCATCGACGTCACCTACTCGCTGACGCCCTCGCTGCGCACGGCGCTGACCATCAACACCGACTTCGCGGAAGTGGAAGTGGACAACCGCCAGGTGAACCTGACGCGCTTTCCGCTGCGTTTCCCTGAGCAGCGCGAATTTTTCCTGGAGGGTTCCGGGGTGTTCTCGCTCAGCGGGGCCGACCCGTTCTTCAGCCGCCGCATAGGACTGGTGGACGGCCAGGAAGTGCCGATCGACTTCGGCGGACGCCTGGGGGGTCAGGTCGGCAACTACGAGGTGGGCCTCTATCAGGTGCGCACCGGCGACACCACCCTGGAGAACAGCAACGGGACAGCGCGCCCGTGGGCAGCGGAGGATTTCACCGTCGGGCGCGTGAAGCGCAGCCTGTTCGAACAGTCCCACGTGGGCATGATCTACACGCGGCGCGCCTCGGATTCGCCGGCGGGCGCCGGGCCGCTGGAAGACCGCCACACCGTGGGCGCCGATTTCGATTTCTACACCTCGCAGTTTCTCGGCAAGTACAACGCTCAGATCGAAGGCTTCATGCTGTATCACACCGATCCTCTGGCCGGAGGCGATCTGAGTGCTTCCGAGCGGCGTGCTCGCGGCCTGAACTGGTCGTTCCCGAATGATCTGCTGCGGGTGAGTTCCTCGCACCGCGAGTTCGGCGAGCAGTGGGACCCGGCCCTTGGCTTCGTGGAGCGTCGCGGCTTCCGCCGTCATGCGCCGACTTTGACCTTCGCTCCGCGCCCTGAACGCTGGGAGAGTATCCGGCAGACGGAGCACGGCATCGAGTTCGAATATCTGACGGATCTGGACGACCGTCTCTTGACCCGCAATCTCGAGATCACGCCACTGGAGATCAATTTCGAGAGCGGCGACCGTCTGGGCTTCGAGATCGGCCGCAACTTCGAGCGCCTTGACCGCACGTTCACCGTGTATGGCAGCGGCGCCGATGCCATCCGCATCCTGCCTGGCAACTATGACTCCGACAGCTGGTCCATCGATGCCAGCACGGCTGGTCGCCGCATGCTGTCCGGCACTGTCGAGTTTGAACATTCCGGGTTCTGGGGTGGCGAGCGCGACACGCTGGACCTCTCCGGCACCGTTCGCTCACGCGGCGGCATGCAGCTGACCACCACGTACCAGCACAACCAGGTCAGCCTGCCCCAGGGGGACTTCGACACCAACCTGGTGCGCCTGTCCTGGGCCTGGAATCTGAGCCCCTGGACGGCCATCACCGGCAACGTGCAGTACGACGATCTCTCCAATGTCGTTGGCTTCTATGCGCGCCTGCGCTGGATCGTGCAGCCCGGCAATGACGTCTTCCTGGTGTGGAGCAACAACTGGCTGTATGACGATGGCCCGCTCGCCGACAGCCGCTTCTCGACGCTCTCCAGCGGCGGTGCATTGAAGCTGAATTACACGCTGCGTTTCTGAGTGCTGTCCTTGCGACACTTTTCGCAACCTCACGGACGAGGAAGTTTCGCCATGATCACGGATATTGAAGACTTTTTTGACACTGGCCTGCGGGCCCTGCGCCGCCTCTGACCCCCGTGCGGCAGTGCACTCCAGGCGATTTGCTATATTTGACGTGATCGCATCACATGCCAGCCACTGCAATCGGGCTGGTTCTGGCTAACACGTTCACCGCTGCCGGCAAATGGCTTCATCAAGAAGACCGCGCTTACTCCTGCCAACGAATTGCGCAAGGCACAGAAGCGTTTGCAAGAGGTAAAACGTGAACCATAGTGAATTGAAGACAAAGGCGCTCGCCACCCCAGAACCCGGAATGTTCAAACTCGACAGTGCCGGACAAGGCGGCGTTTCTGGAAGAATATTCTCGCGAAGTCTGCAGGTTGTGTTGCAGCAGCCGACAAGAGGCCTGTGATCTGCGACGATGTCGCGGGTTCAAAACTGCCTGACACGTACGTTTCACCTTTTTACAGCGGAAGACTGAAGAAATGGCCGGCTATCGACTGCTTTACCTGCTGACAACACTATTGACTGGTGCCCTTTTCTGCAGTGCTGCCGCTGCCCAGAGCAATGGCATCACCGAACTGGGTGGCGCGCGCGTCCCTCCTGCAGGCTCTGCCAGCGGTGTCACCAATGCGCGTTTTGCCATCGGCATCACCACCGACAATGGGGCGAGCTGGCGCAGCAGTGTGGCGCCCACCGAGGCGCTGCGCATTGTCGGCAGGGTGCGGCCTGAGGCGTCGCACATTGGTCAGGCGGCGGATCTCTATATGCTGGTAAAAGACGGCGCCGTCGTCTTGATGCGCAGGACCGATGGAGGCTTCGAGCAATGGAACGGCCAGTTGAGCGGACTGTTGCCGTTCCAGCAGCAGGCGATTCTGGCAGCCGACACGGACATGACGCTGTATGCCGGCCAGCTCGGCGTCAGCGGTCAGTTTGAACTGTTTCTGGGGTATCGCGGCCCCGACGGCGTGCTGCACTACAGCGCGGCGCCTTATGTGTTGAACAGCAGCGCGGGGCAACCCGGTACTGCAACGACCTGGCTTTTCAACGGCAGCGCCTGGCAGGCCAGCGGCACGCCTGGCGACTGCCCGAGCCCGCTGGTGCAGGCGCCCCTGGATCTGAACAAGGTGACGTCGATTCTCTATCCGGGCCAGACGCGCGGGGGTGACTACAAGGCACACGGTGGCTTCCGCCTGGATGGTGCAGGGCAGACCAGTCAGATCAACGTTAATGCGCCCATCGCGGGCAGTGTGGTGCGGGGCGCCAGGTATATCGAGCAGGGCGTCGTGCAGTACCTGTTCGATGTCATCCATCCCTGTGGCCTGATGATGCGGATGGACCATCTGCTGACGCTGTCTCCGAAGTTTGCCGCCATCGCCGACACGCTCCCGGCAGCTTCCGCCAGCAGTGCCACGACGAATCTTTCGGGAGTCACCGTGAGCGCCGGAGAATCCATCGCCACAGCGATTGGCCTGCCCGGCAATGTGTTCATGGATTTCGGCATCTACGACCTGCGCTCGCGTAATCCCGCCACCACCACCATGACCGGAGAGCTCAAACCCTACGGCATCTGCTGGCTCGATGCCCTGCCTGCCGCGGACAAGGCCCGCGTGCGCAGCCTGCCGGCGGCGGACGGCGTGGCGGGCACCACGAGTGACTACTGCCGATAGACACAGATCGCCAGGCATCCATGGCAGAGTCGAAATCCAAACCTGCCGCCACCAGTATGGCCGGCCTACTGGCGTCGGGCGTCAATCGTCGCCACCCGCTCCAGCAGGCTGATCAGCAACGCGGTGTCGGCCTCGCCCAGGTGTTCCACAAACTCTGACTGCGCCTGACGCCACATTGGCATCAGGTCCGCCAGCGCCGCTCTGCCGGCCTCCGTGATGCTCACATCCCGCGCCCGCGCTGCCCCTTCTGCTCCCACGCTGATTAGGCCGTGCGCCTGCATCGGCAGCAGGTTGCGGCTCATCGACGTACGGTCCATGCCCATCCTGCTGGCCAGTTCGGTGATGGACAGAGCGCCGGCGCGGCTAAGGATGAACAACACGCTGAACTGAGGAGCCTGCGCGTCTGTGCTCTTCATGACGGCGCCATACTGCCGGCTCACCGCTCGGGCGGCACGGCGCAGATGGAACAGATTGCAGGGGGAGTCTGCCGGTGTGTACTCGGTGTTCTGCTGCATGTGGCTTTGTTCAGCGTTCATGGTCTGTCACCTCCCGGAAGTTGGTCACAAAAAGACACACATCGTGTATATACACGCATAATGCACCCCTGTAGCGTTGCGGCCAACAAAAATTATCGGTCCCACAGGAGTTCCCATGCGTCGTGCTACCCGTCTGCACACCTTCACCACTGCACTCTGCCTCACCACGGCCATTTCCACCACGCTGGCCCAGACGCCGGAAACCGACTCCACCGTGACCTACGGCGCCGAATTCTTTCAGGGCTCCGGCGCGCTGACGGTGAATGACATGCTGGATCGTGTGCCCGGCATCGAAATGATTCTGCAGGCCACCAACGTGTCGTCGGTGTCCAGCGATGGCAACCGGGGCCTGGGGGCAACGTCGCAGATTCTCATCGACGGCAAGCGCATGGCCGGCAAGGCCAACGAAGCGCGCAGCCAGCTGGCGCGCATCCCCGCCGGTCAGGTCGCCCGCATCGAAATCATCCGCGGATCGTCCAGTGATCTGGATGTGCAGAACAGCAATCAGATCGTCAACATAGTGCTGCTGGAAGCGCTGCCCAGCAGCAGCCTGTCCAGCGAAATCAACGTGACGCAGTACAGCGACGGCAAGGTGAACCCCGGGGGCTCGCTCTCGCTGAGCGGCGAGCGCGGCCGCCTGAACTATCTGTTCAGCGGCCAAGCTGTAAGCGCCTACGAGCACCTGGAAAGTTTCGAGACCAGCATTCTGGGCGACTTTTCGCCCAACGAGACCATCGACGCCGACCGCTACCGCGATCAGACCAACTACACCTTCAACACGACGCTGGGTTATGCGCTGACGCCGAACGACAGCGTGACTTTCAACGCGCTCTACGGCGAGCAGGACCCGCCCGTGAAACTGCTGCGCACCTATGTCGATCAGCGCGCCAGGCCGGTCAACACCTATTACGAACGCGAGACCATTCCTGCCACCTCCACCAATTGGGAAGTGGGCGGCGACTACGAACATCGCTATGCCAGCGGCAGCCGCCTGAAGGGGCTGTTCATCGTGAACGAGCGTGACAATCAGTCCACGCGTGAACGCTACCGTGCCACTTCGCCCACGGATGTCGGCGTGAAGAATCTGTTTCTGGACACCAGCAGTGTGTATCAGGAAAAAATCGTGCGCGGCTCTTACACCTTCAACATGGCGGAAGGACAGGGCGTGGAGATGGGCGTTGAGCGTGCGCTGACCACGCAGGACTCCGGCCTGCGGCAGGGCGTGCGCACGGCTGCCCCGGGCGTGGCCGAATACGGCGGCCTGACGCCGGTGGTGCTGCCCAATGCCTTCGGGACTGTCGAGGAAATCCGCTACGAGCCCTTCGCGGTGCACACCTGGCAGATCAATCCGCGCATGACGCTTGAAAGCACGCTGGTGGCAGAATTCTCCGAGATATCCCAGACGGGCGATGTGAACAACAAGCGCGATTTCAATTTCGTCAAACCGAAGCTGGATATGCGCTACGACCTGAGCAGCACGCTGCAGGTGCGCGGCACTCTGGAACGCTTCGTCTCGCAACTGACCTTTGCGGACTTCTCGCGCACCATCGATGAACGTGACATTGACCGGGATACGGTGGCGGGCAACCCGACCCTGGAGCCGGAAGAAAGCCTGCGTGCCGAACTGACACTGGATTACCGTCTGCCCAGCGATGCCGGCACGCTCAACACACGGCTGTTCTATTACGACTGGGACAACAAGATCGGCAAGATCGACATCTCGCCGTCTGTCAAGAATCTGCAGTCCACCAATGGCAATATCGGCCCGGCGGTGGCTTACGGTCTGATCAGCAATGCCAGTCTGCGGCTGGGCTTCCTGGGTCTGCCGCAGGCGCTGGTGACCGCCTCGCTGACCATGCAGAGTGCGAAGTTTGAAGACGACCCCTTCGTGCCTTACTCGCATCGCTTCCCCCCGTATGACCGTGGCTCTCTGCGCGTGACGTACCGGCACGACCTGCCGGCCTGGAACATGAGCTATGGCGTGACCTACAACGGCCGGGCGCATGACGGCCGCTACATCTACGAGAACGACAGCCGCTTTACCTGGATCATCCCGACCAACCTCAGCGCCTTCGTGGAGATGGTGGGCTTTGCAGGGCTGACCTACCGACTGGAAGGCAGCAACCTGGCTGACTTCGAAGCCTGTGCGATGCGCCGCCGCTACGATGGCTACATGCGCGACGGTATCCTCAAGGAAATCGAAAACAACTGCTCCACTACGGGCATGCAGGTAGCGTTCAAGGTGCGCGGCACATTCTAGTGTCGCCACTCCGGGGGCCTCGCGTATTCTCCGCGCAAGGTTCCAATTCGTGCAAAAGGAGAACAATGGAATGAGGCACTGGCTCGCAATGGCTGGCGTGATCGCCAACGCCTTCGTTGAATTGCCCGCATTCGAGTGCTTCCCGCGGTAAGGGTTGCTGGCGCCTGCGTACAGGCGTACTTTGCCAACAACAACAATAGCCCGCCGGAGAGCGACCATGCGTACTTTGACCATCACCTGCCTGATCCTGCTTTTGACCTCCTCCCACGCCTGGGCCCAGCGGCCCATCCGTCCGCTGCTGCCGCTGCGGGCCTGGACGCTGCAGGACTACACGCCGATTCCCTTTGCCGAAGCGCTGACGCTGCCGGCGACTCTGGAGCCGGCGTCCTATGCCGGTGTGGCCATGACCACCGACAACACCCTGATCGTGCTCAGCCGTGACCCGCAGCCCTTTCTGGAGTTTGCGCCCGACGGGCGTTTCATTCGCGGCTTTGGGGCCGAGAATCTGCTGGCCCGGGCCCATGGCCTGCACATCGACGCCGAGAATCACCTCTGGGTGACTGATGTCAACGATCATGTGGTCCTGAAGCTCGACAGTGACGGTCAGGTGCTGATGACTCTGGGCACAAAAGGCCAGGCGGGGGAATGGAACGAGGCGGCAGGGCAGCATCTGTTCAGCGAGCCGAATGATGTGGCGCTGGATTCTGCCGGCAATATCTACGTGGCCCAGGGCCATGGCGGTCAGGTACCCAGGGTGCTCAAGTTCAGCCCCACGGGCGAGTTCATCGCGCAATGGGGCACCCGTGGCTATGGGCCCGGCCAGTTCGTGGCGGCCCACGCCATCGAGATCGACGCCAATGACATCCTGCACGTGGCCGACCGCGAAAACATGCGCATCCAGCGTTTCGACACCGCTGGCACGCTGCTGCGGGAGTGGCGTTTCGACGCCATGGTGTGCGCCCTGTTCCTGCACTCTGACGGCTATCTTTACATGACCACGGGTTTCGACGGCGAGCTGGCGCGGGTAGACTCGGAAGGCAACGTGCTGGGCTCCATCGGCAGCCCCGGCACGGGCAACGGCCAGTTCGGCGAAGCCCATGCGCTGACGCTGGATGCCGCCGGGAATGCCTGGATCGCCGATGTCATCAACCGACGAGTGCAGAAATTCGCGAAACAACCCTGACGCAGGAAGGTCAGTCTGACCAGTGGCATACGCTCTCGCCTGAGGACGCGCTGCTGGCTGCCGACACCACCGCTGCCGGCCTGAGCTCTGCCCAGGCACAGCAGCGGCTGGCCACCTTTGGGCCGAATCGCCTGCCCGAGCCGCGTCGCACCTCTCCCGTCGTCCGCTTCCTGCAGCAATTCCACAACATTCTGATCTATGTGCTGCTGAGCGCCGCGTTCGTCACGGGGCTGCTCGGGCACTGGGTAGACACCATCGTCATCCTGATAGTGGTGGTCGCCAATGCCATCATCGGACATCTCCAGGAAGGCAAGGCGGAACAGGCGATGGAAGCCATTCGCGACATGCTGTCGCCCCATGCGGCAGTGTTGCGTGATGGTCAGCGCCAGACCGTGCTCGGCGAAGCCCTGGTGCCGGGGGACATCGTGCTGCTCGAGGCGGGCGACAAGGTGCCAGCCGATCTGCGCTTGCTCGAGACTTCCAGCCTGAGCGTGCAGGAATCTATCCTGACCGGCGAGTCGGTGCCCGTCGAAAAGTCACTGGCCACCGTGGCGCAGGCTGCCCCGCTGGGCGACCGCCTGGACATGGTGTTCTCGGGCACCCTGATCGCCACGGGCCAGGCGCGCGGGGTGGTGGTCGCGACTGGCGTCCGGACGCAGGTGGGCCGCATCAGCGGCATGCTCTCGACAGTGGCGCAGATCAGCACGCCGCTGGTGGAGCAGATGGCGGTGTTCTCCCGCTGGCTGACGCTGGTGATTCTGGTCATGTCAGCGCTGCTGATGGCCTACGGTTACTGGGTAGCCGACTTCGCCTTCGACGAGATCTTCATGGTCATGGTTGGCTTCGCGGTCTCGGTCATCCCGGAAGGCCTGCCCGCCGTTCTCACCATTACCCTGGCAATCGGGGTGCGGACCATGGCGAAGCGCAATGCCATCGTGCGTCGGCTGCCGGCCATCGAGACCATCGGTTCGGTCTCGGTCATCTGCACGGACAAGACGGGCACACTGACCCGCAACAAGATGCTGGTGGCCACCGTGCTGATCGGGCCGAAGACATTGAAGGTAGAGGGGGACGGGTATACACCGGCCGGCGCGGTGCGCGAAGGCGAGCAAGCGCTGGAAGCGGCTGCACAGCCGCATTTGCAGGCTCTGGCCCGGGCGGCAGCACATTGCAATGACGCAACGCTGCAAGAAACAAAAGGCGTGTGGGGCGTCCATGGCGACCCCATGGAGGGGGCGCTGCTGGCCTTTGCCGGCAAGTGCGGCATCGCTGCCGACACGCAGGACATGGCACGCCAGGCGCTCATTCCCTTCGACTCACGCCAGCGTTTCATGGCCACCCGACATGCGCAGGACACGCAATCCGTAGTCTACGTGAAGGGGGCGCCGGAGCGCCTGCTGTCCATGTGCCGCACGCAACGCGGTCCGCAGGGCGAGGAGCCACTGAATACCGAATTCTGGCGCGTGCAGGCCGACACCGTGGCCAGCGCGGGGCAGCGCGTGCTCGCTTTCGCCACCCTCACGCTGGACGCACAGCATCCAGGCCTGAGCCTGGCCGATGTGGAGGGTACGCTGTGCCTGCTGGGCATGGTGGGTCTGATTGATCCGCCCCGCGCCGAGGCCATTCAGGCCGTGGCCGAGTGTCACACCGCCGGCATCCGCGTGAAGATGATCACCGGCGATCATGCGCTGACCGCCTCCGCCATCGCCCGCCAGATTGGTCTGCAGAATTCGGGCACGGTACTCACTGGCGCCAAGCTCGATACCTTGGACGACGCGGCTTTGGCCAGCACCGTGCTGGAGTGCGATGTGTTTGCCCGCACCAGCCCTGAAAACAAGCTGCGTCTGGTGATGGCGCTGCAATCCCATGGCCTGACGGTGGCGATGACGGGCGACGGTGTGAACGATGCCCCGGCCCTGAAGCGCGCCGATGCCGGTATCGCCATGGGCCGCAAGGGCAGTGCAGCGGCCCGGGAAGCGGCTGACCTGGTGCTGGCTGACGACAATTTTGCCTCCATCGTGGTCGCTGTGCGCGAGGGACGCACAGTGTACGACAACATCCGCAAGCTGATCAGCTGGGAGCTTCCCACCAACGCTGGGGAAGGCATCACCATCGTGGTGGCCATCCTGTTGGGCATGAGCATTCCGGTGACGCCTGTGCAGATCCTCTGGGTTAACCTGGTCACCACCATTGCGCTGGGGCTGACGCTGGCCTTCGAGCCGACCGAGGAGAACACCATGCGCCGCCCGCCCCGCGCCCGGGGCGAATCGTTGATCGGGCCCGCGCTGGTGTGGCAGATCAGCTTCGTCTCATTGCTGTTTCTGGTAGGCGTATACGGCATCTATGCCGTCGCTATCGAGCGGGGGCAGACCGTCGAGCTGGCCCGCACGCTGGCCGTCAACACACTGGTGGTGCTGGAGATCTTCAACCTGTTCTTCATCCGCAATCTCTATGGCACCTCGCTGACATGGCGCGCGCTGCGGGGTACTCCCGTGCTGTGGACGGCCATCATCGCTGTGCTGCTGGCACAGGGAGCGCTGACCTATCTGCCGTTCATGCAGGGGGTCTTCGGCACGGCGCCGGTGCCTCTGGATGAAGGGCTGATGGTGCTGGGCATCGGGGTGCTGATGTTCGTCGTTCTGGAAATCGAGAAGCAGATTCGTCTGCGTTGGTGGGCCGACAGAGGAGTGTGACCATGTTTCTGGCAATGAAGTATCTGATCACCGCGGTCGTGGTGGTGGTGGTGTCCGAGATCGCCCGCCGCAACGCCCAGCTGGGGGCGTTGATTGCGGCGCTGCCGCTGGTGAGTTTTCTGGTGCTGATCTGGATGCAGGTGGAGAAGCAGTCCGTCGAACAGATCTCGAATCACGCCTGGTACACCTTCTGGTACGTGATTCCGACCCTGCCGATGTTCCTGCTCTTCCCCTGGCTGCACCGCAGCCTGGGCTTCTGGCTGGCGCTGGGGGCCAGCGCCGTGCTGACCGTGATTCTTTTCGTGCTGTGGGCGCTGTTGCTGCGGCGCTTCGGCATTGGGCTTCTCTAGGACGCCCGCCGGGCGTCCGCATTACAGGGGCAGGAAGCCCAGCTGCCAGGCGGCCACCAGGGCCAGCGCAATGACGAGCAGCACCAGCCAGAGCTTCCACGGGCGCTTCTTCTCGGCAAAGGGATCACGCAGTGAACGACTGGCTCCAGCAGGCAGGCTGGCCACGCCGGTCATCGAGGCGCCGAAAGGCGCATTGATCCGCGCGCGGGTGTTCACGGCCCAGCTATTGGCATCCAGCAGCGGCCCCAGATTGCGGCGTCGCAGGGTCATATACGCCATGGTCATGGCCGGTCCGGAAATCACCAGGGCCACGGCGGCCACCACCAGCGGCATCTGCCACCAGGCCAGAGAGAACAGGCTGCTCATCACGGCGGCCAATGCCGTGCCGAGAGCGCCTGCCGCCAGCCCGAAGGCGGCGAAGATACCGGCGAACTTGGCGATGTCGAAGGCCGGCACGCCGGGAGCAGGCGCACTGACGCTGACGCCGGTGGTGGTTTTGGCCTCGATGTCCTTGTCGCGGGACGCTGCAAAATTGCGCAGCTGGGTTTCCACAAAGCTGGCAATGCGGCGATAGGGCGACCAGAACGCCTGCCGCAGACTGACGTGCTGCTCGACCACCTTGGTGACTGTGGCCCGCCAGTCGCGGCCCTTGCGGTCATAGAAGATGCCGTTGCGGCCGGCCACCATCAGCTCGTCCACATTCCCGCCCGTCAAGGCCGCCACGATGGCCATGGGCGCCTCGCCCTTGCGCTCGCACTGGCAGTACACCAGGTAGCAGCCGCTGAAGGGTGCCATGGTGACGTGGCGGGCCATGTCATTCACCCGCAGCACCAGCTCGCAGCTGCGCTGGTTCAGATACAAGGTGCCCACCTGGAAGATGGCCTTTTTCTGCCCGCGGTAGAAATCACTGAGCGTGACGAAATTCTGCAGCAGGGTGACCAGGTCGCGCTGGAAGCGGACCAGGCGCTCAACGCCTTCCACATGGGTGACGAAACCGGTGGCGGTGAGGTCGTCAGCGATCAGCGCCGCGACTTGCTGCTGCCCGGTGCTGGCAAGAATCTCCCGCAGGCGCTCCACACCCAGCCCATGCACGTCAGTAGCAGGGCGGGCTGACTGCCAGGCGAGCCAGGCAGAGAGCTGCTCGCTGATGGCTTGCCAGTCTGTGGCACTCAGGCTGTCGCGTTTGCCGAGCAAGGGGACGATGACGGTGCTGTGCAGCGCCTGCACGGCGGCGGCCCAGGCGGGGTTGAGTCCGTCGCGCAGCGGCAGCACCTTTTCGGCGGCAATGGCCGCAAGGGGCAGTGCGGCGACATCGGCATCATCACTGGCGATGACGCGGGTGGCCAGCGCGCTGTAAACGGCCGGTGCCGGGTTCAGCACCTCGCTGGCGCGGGTGTCGAACGCGGCCAGCTGACAGCGCATGAAATAATCGTCCACCTTGGCGCGCAGCTGCTGGAACACCTGGGCCGCCGCGGCCGTGCTGTCGCCCAGCGGGAGGATGCTGGCAGCATCGGCGGCGCCCGCTTCATGCCAGGCCACCACGCTGGCGGCCTGGGCAAAGAACGCGGCCAGTGTATCGGTACTGACGCCGTCCGTGCCGCTGCGGTCGGCTGCAGGCCCCTGAGTGGCGATGATCTCGCCCAGCAGTGTCTGCACCTCAGGGTCACTGCTCAGCGCGGCGGTGACAATGCCGTCTCCATTCAGATTGCCTGGCGCGAACAGGGCACTCATGTCGGCAAAATCGCTGACCTGCAGCACGCTCCGGGGGTCTTTGTTCAGGTAACTGAGGATGCGCGATGCCGTCTGTTTCAATGCGGCGCCTTCCGCGTCATTGTCCACGATGGCGTCCAGCGGCAGGCCTGGTTCCTCGAAGTACAGGTCGGCATCCACGACACGGGAACACGCCCACTGCACGGCCGCCAGAATCTCGGGCACGCGGATCTGCCCGTCGCCGTCGCTGTCCAGCAATGCCGCTGTTCTGCCATCAAACTCCAGCCCGGTGGTGGGGCAGTTGAGCACCGTCCACAGTTTGGGGTCCAGTTGCGCCAGATTGCGCAGGTCGTCGCCGCTGCTCAGTGCCACCTGATCAAAGCCGCCAGAGCGGAAGAAGCGCCATTTGTGACCTTCGATTTGCGTGCTGCTCATGACGTCGTGACTCCTTGAACGAGGGAAGGCTCTGTTGTGTCACGCTTATTCCAGTGCGCGTAGAAAAACGCTGATCTCCTGAGCCACCGCGCTGTCGGGCGCGGCGAAGCTAAGGGCGCGGCGGGCAATCCCGACGGCCTCGTCAGTGCGTCCCTGCTGGGCGCGGATGCTGGCCAGCCGGTACCATAACTGCGCATCGCGCGGGGCGATGCGCACGGCGCGTTCTGCCACGGCGGCGGCCCGTTCCAGGTCGCCATTGGCCAGTGCGGCATCCACTTCCAGCAGCAGGGCTTCCGAGGGCGTCGACGGCATGGCGGGCACCGTCGGGGCGGGCGTTACAGGCACCGGTGCGGGCGCCGGACTGGGAATGCCGGGTGTCACGTTGCGCGGCGGCAGATCGTCAATGCCTGGCACCACGGTGCGGGCGGGATTCGTCCGGGCAGGCACACTGGCCGGGGGCGGCGGGCTTGCAGGCAGTGACTGAGCGGGCTGGCCGGTGCGGTCTTCCACAGGCGCGGGAATGCCACGTCCTCCGTCGAGGCCGGCGCAGGCGCTCAGCAGGCTGAAGCAAAGAACAGGAAGCAGGCGTGTGTGCATGGTCAGAAGTCCCTGAAGCGATCGAAGAGGCGTTCCATCAAGGACTCGTCGTCCTCGCAGTTGAGCGCCGGGTCCGGCAGGCGGCCGGGGAGAAAGGGCAGAGACGTGGTCAGGCGACAGTCGCGCAGCGTGGCATCGCGCACGGGGCCAAGCGCTACGCTCTGCCAGACGACGTTGGATGGTGGAATGGTCAGGCGCGGCTGGATGTCCAGGCGGCTCATGATTTCTGTCCAGACACGCAGCGCGCCGGTGGCACCGGTCAGTCCGGTGTCGGAATTGTCGTCATTGCCCAGCCAGACCACGCCCACCAGGTCTTCGCCATAGCCGGCGAACCAGCTGTCCCGCAGATCATTCGTGGTGCCGGTCTTGCCGGCCAGGGGCAGGCTGTTGCTCAGACGGTTGCTGGCGGTCTGGGCCGTGCCACGCTGGAAGACGCCCTGCAGGGCATACTCCAGCAGGTACATGGAGGCCGGGTCCACCACCTGTGCCGTCTCGATGCCGTAGCGTTCCAGCGGCTCTCCGAGCGATGTGGTCACGGCCTCGACGGTGCGCAGTGGCGAGCGGAAACCGTTGCTGGCCAATGTCTGGTAAAACTGGGCGACTTCCACGGGCGCCATGTCCACCGAGCCCAGCAGCACGGACGGGAATTGTGGCACCTCGCGGGTAAACCCCAGGCGCGTGAGCATTTCACCCACCTTGTCCAGTCCCACCTGCATGCCCAGATCGACGGTCGCCAGGTTCATGGAGCGTTCGAGGGCGTCGTGCAGATAGACGTCGCCGAAAATCTTGTCGTCGTAATTGCTGGGAGACCAGGCGGGCGAACCCCTGGTCTGCAGGGTGACGGGGCGGTCTGACAATACCGAGGCCAGCGTGAACTGGCCGGACTCCAGCGCCGCCAGATACACCGCCGGTTTCACCAGCGAGCCAATGGGGCGCACCGCATTGAGCGCCCGGTTGAAGCCCGCATAGCCGCGCTGCTTGCCACCGGCCACCGCCCGCACTTCGCCGGTCACGGCATCGGTGATCACCGCGGCCGCTTCCAGTTTGCCCTCACTGACCGGGCGCTCCACGGCTTGCACGGCGTCTTCCAAGGCCTCTTCCATGGTGCTCTGCACGTGCAGGTCCAGGGTGGTGAAGATGCGCAGGCCTTCAGTGCGCAGGGCCTCGGCGTCGTAGTCACGGGCCAGGTCATTGCGCACCAGATCCATGAAGGCCGGGTAGCCGGCGCTCTGGCGCGGCGCCCGGGCGTTCACGCGCAGTTCGGCGTTGCGGGCATCCTCGTAGTCGGGCGCGCTGATATAGCTCTGGGACAACATGCGGGCCAGCACCACGTTGCGGCGCTCGACGGCGCGCTCCGGGAAGCGCGTCGGGTTGTAGTAGGACGCGCCCCGGGGCAGGCCGGCCAGCAGGGCCAGTTCGTCAAGGGACAGCTCATCCAGGCTGCGGCTGAAGTAGAACTCGGCCGCCAGCGCGAAGCCGTGGATGGCGCGGTTGCCCTGCTGACCGAGGAAGACTTCGTTGAGATAGGCAGTGAGTATCTCGTCCTTGCTGAAGTGCAGCTCCAGCGCCAGCGCCATCAGGGCCTCTTCGGCCTTGCGGCGCAGGGTCTGTTCGCGGTTCAGGTAAAGGTTCTTCACCAGTTGCTGGGTCAGTGTGCTGCCACCCTGCACGATCCCGCCAGCGCGCACATTGGCCACCAGTGCTCGCAGAATGCCGATCGGGTCAACACCGAAGTGGGTGTAGAAGCGCTGGTCTTCCACGGCGATGATGGCTTCCACCAGGTCGGGCGGCACGTCTTCCAGGCTGATGGGCACGCGGTCTTCGCCATTGCCGGGGTTGATCAGGGCGATTTCCGCAGGCTCAAGGCGCACCAGCGGCACCATGCCGGTGGCCTGATCGCCCCACATCTCGCGGATGCGGTTGCCGGAAAACTCCACGTTGACGTACAGGCTGGGCTCGGCGCCGTCCCAGAAGTCGAAACCCCGTGTCCACAAGCTGACCCGGGTGCCACTGGTTTGATATTCACCGGGGCTGCGCAGTTGCTGAGTCTCGCGATAGCCCAGGCGGCGCAGCTGGTCGGTGAGCTGGGCCGCGCTGACGTGGGCGCCGGCATAGATCTCCAACGGGCGTGCATAGATGCGTGCCGGCAGTTCCCACTGCAGCGCTTCGAAGTCGCGGCGCACTTCGTAGTCGATCTTGATGCACCAGGCGATGAAACCCAGCGTGGCCAGGCCCAGCAGGGTCCAGACCCACGCAAAACCACGGCTGGCGCGGGGGAGGGAGGAAGGCGGGCGATGTGTCTTGCGATTGCTGTGCTTCATGGGCGGGCATTATGGCACTCGCAGCGGGACAGCCGCCATTTCTGCAGCACAATTTGCTGCGGCAGGGATCCTGAAGCATTCAGAGATGGCCACGGGCTCCTGTTTTGGTTAGCCTTTCCACTTTCTCAAAATAAAATGAAGGCAGGTCACAGCATGATCCGAATATTCTTGCTTGTTGGTATGGTAGGCATCTTCCTGCTCTGCGGTCCCTCCGCGCTCATGGCGGCTGAAGAATCGTTGATCGATGTCAGTGGGTCGTACCGATTGCGTTTCGAGCATCAGGAGGACTCATTCCGCCCGGGCACTTCGGGCACGGATCAGATGCTGGTATCTCTGTTGTTGCTGAGCGCCAAAGCCAGCGGGGAGCACTGGTTTGGCGAAGTTGAGCTGGAGGATGCCCGCGCCTGGCTGGATGATGCAGGATCGCCACTTGGCACCGACGATGTGAATACGCTGGAGCCACTGCAGGCCTACGCAGGCTGGCGACAAAGCAGCGGCGAGAACCAGAGTCTTGCCGTGCGTGCCGGTCGCATGACCCTGGATATTGCCGGCCGCCGTCAGATCGGACGCAGTGTCTACCCCAACACCAAGAACAGCTTTACCGGCGTACACAGCGACTGGCGCCACAATGCCTGGCGTGTGCAGGCCTTCACCGTCATGCCGATGAACAGGCTCCCTGCGACACTCGCCGATCTGGATGACAACAAACAGGACTTGGACCGCCAGTACTCAGGCATACGTCTGACTGGCGCCAGTCTGAGCTATGCGGCCCCGGGAGCGTTGCCCGACATGGATGCCTTCCTGTTCAGATTCACGGAAGACGATCAACGTGACCTTGCCACGCGCAATCGTAATTTCAATGTGGCCGGGATGCGCATCGTCAAACCGGCCACGCCCGGGCAGTGGCTGTACGAAGTGGAGCTCATGCTTCAGCACGGCACCGTTCGCGGCTCCGCTGCGCCAGCCGATGTGCGCGATCTGGAGCACCGTGCTTCCATGCTGCACGGTCGTATCGGCTTCCAGTTCGAGAACGCGTGGGCATCCCGTGTTTATGGCACGTTCGACTATGCTTCGGGCGACGAGAGTCCGCTGGATGCTTACAGCAATCGTTTCGACAGTCTGTTTGGTCCACTGCAGGGCGATTTCGGTGGCACCGGCATTTATGGTCCCCTTACCCGCAGCAATCTGTTCGCACCGGGTCTGAGCTGGGAATACCGTGCCAGCCCTCGCGTTTCGGGTTTTGTGAACTACAAAGCCATGTGGCTGGCGGCAGACCGCGATGCCTTCTCGGCCTCAGCGGTGCGAGACAGCAGTGGTCGTTCGGGCGACTATGCCGGCCAGCACATTGACACGCGCATGGTCATTACGCTGATCGACGGCATGCAGTTGCAGCTGGGCGGAGCGTTTCTGCTCAAGGGTGAATTTCTGAAAGATGCCCCGAATGCCCCTGACAGTGGCGATACCGTGTACTGGTACAGCCAGATGACTTATCAGTTCTGATCCACTTGACGCCGGGGGAGCGCACAGAATACTGTACATAAAAACAGTATTCTTGTGTCCCCCCAATGAACGCTCCTGCCTATGCTGAGCTGCACTGCCTCAGCAATTTCACCTTTCTGCACGGCGCCTCTTTCCCCGAGGAGCTGGTGCGGCAGGCCCACGCGCTGGGCTATACGGCCCTCGCGCTTACCGACGAATGCTCCCTGAGCGGCGTTGTGCGTGCTCACCTGGCGGCGCGCGACACCGGGCTGAAGTTGCTGATCGGCAGTGATTTCCTGCTGGAGGACGGGCTGCGCGTGGTGCTGCTGGCCCCGAACCGGCGTGCCTATGGCCAGATATCCCATCTCATCACCCAGGCCCGGCGGCGGGCGGCCAAGGGCAGCTATCACCTGGATCGCGACTTGCTGGCTGAAGTGCCGCTGGAGGAGTGTCTCGCCCTGTGGGTACCGGCGCGCGGCGCTCTCAGCGAGGAAGACGGACGCTGGCTGCAGGGCTGTTTCCCGGAGCGTCTGTGGATTGCCGTCGAGCTGCTGCTGCGGGGCAATGACCGGCGCTGGCTGGCCTCGCTGCAGGCATTGGGCGCCACGCTCGGGCTGCCCCTGGTGGCCAGCGGTGGCGTGCTGATGCATGCGCCCGAGCGGCGGCCACTGCTGGATACTCTGACGGCCATCCGGCTGGGGCGGACCCTCGAGACCCTTGGTTTCGCCGCAGCGCCCAACAACGAGCAGCACCTGCGGCAGCGCACGCGCCTTGCCAAGCTCTATCCCCCGCAGCTGCTTGCAGAGAGTGTGCGCATCGCCCAGCGCTGTGAGTTCTCCCTGGCGGAGCTGCGCTACGAATACCCCCATGAACTTGTGCCGGCCGGTCACACCGCCAGCAGCTGGCTGCGTGCACTTGCCGAGCGCGGGGTGGCCGAGCGCTGGCCGGAAGGCCCCTCGGAGCGAGTACTTGCGCTTCTGGAGAAGGAGCTGGGGCTGGTGGCGGAACTGCGCTACGAGCACTTCTTCCTCACCGTCCACGACATCGTGGTGTTCGCCCGCCGCCAGGGCATTCTGTGCCAGGGGCGCGGTTCGGCGGCCAATTCGGTGATCTGCTATTGCCTCGGCATCACCGCCGTCGACCCGGCCCGCATGCAGCTGCTGTTCGAACGCTTCCTGTCGAAGGAGCGGGATGAGCCGCCCGACATTGACGTGGACTTTGAGCATGAACGGCGCGAGGAAGTCATTCAGTACATCTACCGCAAGTACGGGCGGGAGCGTGCCGCGCTGGCCGCCACGGTGATCTGCTACCGCGCGCGCAGTGCCATCCGCGATGTGGCGGGGGCGCTGGGCATTGGCGCAGCGGCGGTGGAGGTGCTGGCGAAGTCGGTGGACTGGTATGGGCAGGAGATCGTCACCGGGCCCGAAGTGGAGGCCCTGGCGCTGCCGCCGGGGCGGCTGGAGCAGTTGGTCACGCTGGTGCGCACGCTGCTGGGCTTTCCCCGCCACCTGTCTCAGCACGTGGGTGGCTTCATCATCAGCCAGGGCCCGCTGTCCGAACTGGTGCCGGTGGAGAACGCCGCGATGCAGGACCGCACGGTGATCCAGTGGGAGAAGGACGACCTGGAGGCCCTGGGCCTGCTCAAGGTGGATGTGCTGGCGCTCGGGATGCTGACCGCGATCCGCAAGGCCATTGCGCTGGTCAACACGTACCCGGCGCGGGCAGCCCTGCCACCGCTGACACTCAGTGGCGTTCCCGTGGAAGACCCGCAGGTCTACGACATGCTCTGCGCGGCCGACACGGTGGGGGTGTTCCAGATCGAGTCCCGCGCCCAGATGAGCATGCTGCCGCGGCTCAAACCGCGCAATTACTATGATCTGGTGATCCAGATCGCCATCGTCCGGCCCGGACCGATCCAGGGCAACATGGTGCACCCTTACCTGGCGCGGCGCAGTGGCCGGGAGGCGGTCAGCTATCCCAGCGAGGCCATCCGCGAGGTGCTGGCGCGCACGCTGGGCGTGCCGATCTTCCAGGAGCAGGTGATGAAGGTGGCTATCGTGGCGGCCGGCTTTACCGGGGGCGAGGCGGATCAGCTGCGCCGGGCCATGGCGGCCTGGAAGAAGAAGGGCGGGCTGGAGCCCTTTCAGGACAAGCTCAAGGCCGGCATGCGCGAGCGCGGCTACAGCGAGCAGTTTGCCGAGCAGATCTACAGCCAGATCAAGGGCTTTGCTGACTATGGCTTTCCCGAGTCCCACTCCGCCAGTTTCGCCCTGCTGGCCTATGTATCGTCCTGGCTGAAGTGTCATTACCCGGCGGCTTTCACCTGTGCCCTGCTCAACAGCCAGCCGATGGGCTTCTATGCGGCTTCGCAACTCGTGCAGGACGTGCAGCGCCACGGCGTGACGGTGCTGCCGGTGGACGTCAATCACAGTGCCCAGGAGTGCACGCTGGTGTTCGCGGGTGGCGCTGGCGACGCGCCGGCCCTGCAGCTTGGCCTGTGCCTGGTGAAGGGGCTGTCCGCCGAAGGGGCGCGGCGTCTGAGCGAGGCGCGTGAGGGCGGCCCGTTCCGCTGTGTGCAGACCCTGGTGGAGCGCACGGGCATCGACCGCGGCGACCGCGAGAGTCTGGCGGCCGCCGATGCGCTGCGGGGGCTTGCCAGTGACCGGCACCGGGCCTTCTGGGACGTGGCGGGCTATGAGGAAAAGCTGCCGCTGTTAGCGGCGGCTGCGGTGGCGCCGGAAGCGGCCTGGCCGGGCGCCGGAGCACAGGTGGCCCTCTTGCTGCCGAAGCCCTCGGAGTCCCAGGACATCATCGCCGACTACAACAGCGTCGGGCTGACGTTGCGCCGGCATCCGCTGGCGCTGTTCCGCGAGCATCTGCAGGGTTTCCGGGTACGCACGGCCGACAGCCTGGCGCAGTTGTCCAATGGCGCACGGGTAAAGGTGGCGGGCATAGTGACCTCCCGGCAGCGGCCGCAGACGGCATCGGGGGTGACCTTCGTGACGCTTGAGGACGAGACGGGCTTCCTGAACCTGGTGGTGTGGCCTGCGC
Organism: uncultured Gammaproteobacteria bacterium; assembly: GCA_903889815.1. GTDB lineage: Bacteria > Pseudomonadota > Gammaproteobacteria > Pseudomonadales > Pseudohongiellaceae > UBA5078. The sequence goes on along the minus strand of CAISYX010000336.1, from coordinate 8,020 downwards.
TTTCGGCCCGGCAGCCACGCATGGTGCGGGAGGCGCGCCTGCTGGGGGTGGCGGGTACGCTGCAGATCAGCGAGGGGGTGGTGCATGTGATTGCGTCCGAGCTGGTGGACCTGAGTGGCTGGTTGGCGCAGATGTCCGTGCGGTCGCGTGATTTTTGTTGATGGAGTCGGTGCCGGGAGGGGCCTGGCATCAACCTCAATCAAAAATGCCATGCAGAAACCACCGCCTCTCTCCCTCCCGCTCGTGAAAAATCCACAAGCGCATGCCCCGCGCGTTGTCCGCCACATAGTAGTCCCGGCACACGTCCTGGCCCGTCCACCAGCGTGTCTCGATGCGTTCCGGGCCGCTGCGCAGGCGCAGGCTGCCGCGATAGAACAGCCGGTTGTTGTCCTGGCGCAGCAGCACGGGTTCCGGCAGCAACCAGCAGGGCCGGCGTGCCTGCAGTGTTTCTGCCTGGCCCGGCCCTGGGTCGCCCTGCTCCTGGCCACAGACAGCCTGACCGGCAGCATGCTCCGGACAGTGTTCCTCATGGCATTGCAGGCTGCGCACGGCGGCGTCACCCAGTCTGGCCTGCAAGAGGGTCAGCAGCGGCGCAATGGCATCCCGCGGCGCGCTGCGGCCTGTGCCTTCCGTCACAAAGCCTGCAAGTGAATGACTGCTTCCCGAGGCAGCCTTGAACCGCCAGGCCTCCAGCTGCATGCCGCTGACGGGCGCTGGCAGTGCCATGGTGCTCAGCCGAGTTTCGAGCAGCAGTAACAGAGGCGCCTCGGCGCGCCCGGCATGTCGCATATCCAGCGTCAGAAGCGTGGGGGCCTGCGCTTCATGCTGCAGGCTAAGATGCAGGTGCAGCGTGCTCAGATCCCGTGCCCGCAGGAAGGAGCAGAGCCGCTCAAGCAGCTCTTCAACGGCAGGCAGCAGACGCTGGGTACTTTCTACCGCGTATTCGAATTCAAGGCTGCTGTTGAAGCGCGGCGGGCTCTGGTACGTCCTGACCGGCGAGGCAATGTGCCCCAGACACTGGTCGAGCTGGCGGAGGAACTGGGTACCGAAGCGTTGTCCCAGCGCGTGACCGGGAAGCCGCCAGACATCCCGCAGGGACCGCAGCCCGCTGTCGTGCAGTTGCCGGCGGCGGCTGGCGGGCATGCACAGGCTCTGCACGGACAGCCTGCCCAGTGCGGAGCGCAGATTCTCCTTGCGGTGGATCAGCAGATTGCATCCCGCCCGCGCCAGCAGCAGGCTGGCAGCTGGCGTGGGACTGGCGGCGTGATGAACGCTGACAGGAAGTCCCCACTCACTCAACACAGGCTCCAGCAGCTGCTGGAGCAGAGCGCGGAGCTTGCCGATGCCCCCGAAATAGCGCAACGAACTGCGCGCCTCGAAAACCAGACAGTCCGGCGCCTCCACGCTGACGCTGGCACTCAGTGTGCCCAGGCGATCAGCAAGCAGGGCCAGTCTGTCCTTGCGGGACTGTTCATCGGGAATGCCCAGCAGCTGGGGGATGGCAACTGCGTACCACAGGGGCGTCTGGCGGGCTGCGAGGCCGGTTTCAGGCGCTGCGGCCTGCGCTGCCCGCCGCTTTGCGAGGGTGAGAGAGCGTTGTGGCTTGCCTGTCAGTGGCAATTGATAGAGACGTCCTGTCATGGTTGCCCCCTGGTGACTGCCACGATGTCCTGCCGGTAGCTTCCACGGGCCTTGAGCACCTCGATCCGCAGACCCTGGGCAGTGGCATCCACCCGCAGGCGCAGAACGGCAGCCGATTGGCGCACAGGGTCGTGATGGAACAGGATGCCGAGCGTCCGGCCCGTGCTCGCGGCCAGCTGCAGGCGGCGGATCTGCCGGTTTTTCAGCCGCCCCGGCCAGGCCAGCACCAGCGCGCAGCTTGCATCCTGCAGGGCTTTCTCTATGCCCCACAGCGCTTGTGCCGGGGGCGCCGAAACGACGTACAGGCAGGCCGGGTCGACCCCGGACGCCAGCAGCGCGGGGGCATAGGGGGAACACGGAGGGGCGAACCAAAGACTCATTCTGCCCTGCTGGCTCAGGCGGCGCAGCAGTGGCAGCACCAGCTGCAGCTCTCCGATGCCCCACTGCGGCGTGATGATTTCCACCAGCGCGGCGGTTGGCCAGCCCTGCCATGGCAGACAGGCATCCAGGCCGGGAAAGCCGGTGCTCAGCACCGGGTCAGTGATCCCTGACTCGGAAGCGGGGTGCTCGCTGCCACGCCACAATCCGGGGGAGTGCAGCAGGGAAAGAAGGCGGGGATCGGTATCGGAGGTCGGCATGATACTGTATATATTACCAGTATTGTGCGTCCCTACAAGCGCTCTGGCGCTACACTGTTGGGGTCCGGACTGAGAACAGCTTCCAACTTGCGGAAACTAATTGAGTTTTTCCATTTCCGTGATTGTTATGCTCAAAATATTGTATTAATCTTCAGAGCCTTAGAAAGATTATCTGAACATGCTTCTCAAATAACAATCTCAATACACTGGAATTTTCAATAATTTATGAACAAGAAACCAGACATGCTGATGGTGGTCGTCGTCCTGTTTGCGTTGGGCGTGCTTGCCAGCGGTGTTGTGCAGAGCGGATTGCTCTGACCCAAGGCTCCTGATCCCGCGCTGCACCTGTTTCAGCTGGCGCAATCCTCATATCGGCTGCGGCTGATAATTTGCCGTGTCACTCACGATTCGGTCCATGCGGATATCCCACGCCTGCCTCTCCAGGCTTTCCACCCGCTGACATTCATGGGCCAGTCCCACCAGCAGTGGCCGCTGACGCCGTGCGGCGGCCCGGAAACTGAACGTCCTGTCATAGAAGCCTTTGCCCATTCCCAGCCGGTTGCCTTGTGCATCGAAGCCCACCAGAGGAACAAGGACCACATCCAGCGTGCGGGCCGGCACCCGCCTGCGTGCCTGCAGGCGCGGCTCCAGAATCCCCCAGCGATTGCGCTGCAGCCGGTCACCCTGGCGATAGCGCACGAACAGTAGACGGTTCTCACCGCACGGGTGCAGCAGCGGAAGGAAACACTCTTGTCCGCGTGCGAGTGCGGCGGCAAACAGCAGAGACGGATCGATTTCGCCATCGTTGGCAAGGTAGAAAGCAAGACGCTTTGCGGATCGGAAGAAGCGTTGGTCGGCCAGGGCATTGTGCAGCGCAACGGCCGCATCATTCTGTTCGCGCAGGCTCAGAGAGCGTCGTGCATGACGCAGGGATTTGCGAAGACTGGCGCGCTCGTGAGGAGTCATGACAATGGCAGGAAAGAGAGAATGAAGTTACCCGGAGCACCGCTACCAAAATAGTCCTGAACCCAAGGTTCAGGTGGTGACTCCAGAGGCGCATAAGGCTTTCCGTCGGGCGGACATGCACAACAGCACCTGGCGAGGAGCCTCCAGGTTAACAGATATCGGCTCAAGAACACTTTTGACTGGCTAATGCTCTAGGCAACTCCGACCCGAGTATATAGCACTGTGGAAAGCTGATCGAGCAAGCGCTGAAAAGTTTTTTGTCTCAATACGATCAGCTTATTTCAAGCTGACGATTGGCCTGCAGACTGCGATCGAGCTTGGCTTCGAGGTATTTGATCTGCTGCGCAGTCTGATGACGGCTCTCGTTGAGCTGCAGACTTTTGCTCAGCATTTCATGCGTGATGTTCAATGCAGCCATGACGGAAATTTTCTCGAGGCCATGAATATTGCCCCGGCCTTTGATCTTCCTCATGTTCTCATCGAGGTAGCGTGCAGACTTCAGCAGAGCTTCCTGTTCCGAAGGCGGACAGCTGACCTGATACTCTTTGTCGAGAATTTTGACCACTACGGTGCCGGGAACATTTTCTTCTGCGTTCATGCGATCTCTCTTGGTCAGGGTGAAGCGTGTGACAGTTGTGCAGGAAGGCAGGAGCAGCCCTCAGGATGACTGTGACTGCTCCAGAGACTTGAGCCGGTTCAGGACGGACTCAAGACGGGTCTTGGCCAGTTTATTGGTTTCGAGCAGTTGCTGGCGTTCGGAGTGCCAGTTATGCTCGTTTGCTCTCAGCAACTGATTTTCCCGCTTCATCGTGGCACACAGTTCGATGAGCGAATCAATCTTTTGATCCAGCGTGGTAAATTTCTCGTCTGTCATTATGATGGTCGCCATATGCAGGTTATGCATAAAAACCCACTGGTAAACTTCCCGTTACTATAGAGGCGCGACCCAATGCGGTCAATCGCGGGTGTACGATGACAAACATTCATGAAGAAGCGGCGCGCAGGCGCAAAGAGCTCATGCAGCAGATGGAGCCGGACAGCATTGCGCTGCTCTGCGCTGCGCCACAGAGCACCCGCAGCAATGACACGGAATATCTCTACCGGCAGAACAGTGACTTCTACTATCTGACAGGGTTTGTGGAACACGATGCCGTGCTGGCGCTGATTCCCGGCCGCGAGCAAGGTGAAGCAGTGCTGTTCTGTCAGGAAAAGGACAAGACCCGTGAATTGTGGACGGGAATTCTGATGGGGCCGGAACAGGCCATTGAACAATTGAAAATTGATGACGCGTTTCCCATCGGCGACATCGACGACATTCTGCCCGGACTGATTGAAGGGCGTGAGCGTGTCTACTATTCGATGGGCAAAGATCCGCGCTTTGATCAGCGAGTCATGGACTGGGTCAAGATCATTCGCGGCAAGGTGCGCCAGGGCGCGCATCCGCCGGGCGAGTTTCTGGTGCTGGATCATCTGCTCAATGAAATGCGTTTGATCAAGAGCCCGATGGAAATCAAGCTGATGGAGAAAGCTGGCGCTATTTCCGCACAGGCCCACAAACGTGCTATGGCCGTGTGTCGCGCGGGTCTGCACGAATACCATCTTGAGGCAGAGCTGCTGCATGAATTCGTGCGCTCCGGCAGCCGTGCGCCAGCCTACAACAACATCGTCGCGGGCGGGAAGAACGCCTGCATCCTGCACTACGTTGAAAACAATGCGGTACTCAAGGATGGCGATCTGGTACTCATCGATGCCGGCTGCGAATACGAATACTATGCGGCCGACATCACCCGCACCTTTCCCGTGAACGGTCGTTTCAGCAAAGAGCAGAAAGCCCTGTACGAAATCGTGCTCAATGCCCAGCTGCAGGCCATCAAGGCCATCAAGCCAGGAGCAGCCTGGGACGAACCGCACAATGTTACCGTGCGCATCATCACCGAAGGGCTGGTCAATCTCGGCCTGCTCAAGGGCAATGTGCAGGAGCTGATAGCAACGAACGCCTACAAGGCCTTCTATATGCATCGTGCCGGACATTGGCTGGGGATCGACGTACACGATGTGGGTGACTACAAGATTGACGACAAGTGGCGCCTTATGGAGCCTGGCATGGTGACAACCATCGAACCAGGCATCTATATCGCCCCCGACAACATGGACGTGGACAAGAAATGGCGTGGCATTGGCATCCGCATCGAGGATGATGTGGTGGTAACTCGCACAGGGCATCGCATTCTGAGCGAGGGAGCGCCCAAGACGGTCGAGGAAATTGAAAGCTTCATGGCACAGGCCCATACCCAGGCTGTCGCCTGATTGCCGCCGGGAGGCCAGCACTCTGTGAGAATCTCGGAACCTCTGCATCACTATGACATTGTGATCATCGGCGGCGGTCTCGTCGGCGCCAGTTTCGCCTGCGCGCTGGCGGCACAGACGCGAGACTTCGCGCCGCGCATCCTGGTCATCGAGGCGGCGCCATCCATGCAGGTGTCGACCAGTTTTGATGCCCGCTCGACGGCCTTGTCCCATGGCAGCAAGCAGATCTACGCAAGCCTTGGTCTGTGGAAGGTAATTGCCACCCATGCAACTCCCATTCAGCGCATTCACGTGTCAGACCGCGGCCATTTCGGCGCAGTGCGCATCGATCGTGCGAACATGCAGGTGGACGCCCTCGGGCATGTTGCCGAGAACCAGCATCTCGGGCGGGTGCTGACGGATGCGCTGGACGCCGACCCCGCCATCGACTTTCTGTGTCCGGCCAGCATCAGTTCGCTTGTGCCCACCCCGCAGGGCATGCGTCTGCAGGTGCAGGGCGATTCGACAGATTTGCTGACAGTAGATGCCGCGCTGGTGGTGCTTGCGGATGGCGGCAAGTCCACCGTGAGTGAACAGCTCGGCATCAGCAGCAGCCTCACGCCGTACGGACAGCATGCCCTGATCGCCAACGTCGCCTTCAGCGACCCGCACAGACACATTGCCTACGAGCGCTTCACCGAGAGCGGCCCGCTGGCAGTTCTGCCACTGGCCGAGCAGGAGGGAGAGCATCGGGGCGCGCTGATCTGGACGCTGGCGGATGAAGAGGCCGCAGCAGTGGCCGCGCTGCCTGAGCGCCAGTTCCTGGAAAAGCTGCAGGAGCGCTTTGGCTATCGCCTGGGGCGTTTCGAGAAGGTGGGCAGTCGCTCGCTCTACCCGCTGACTCTGAGTGTTGCCCGCGAGCAGGTGCGGCCCGGTCTGGTGCTGCTGGGGAATGTGGCGCACTCCCTGCACCCCGTCGCGGGACAGGGCTTGAATCTGGCCTTGCGCGATGCGCAGGTCCTGGCTGAATTACTGGCACATGCGCTGGCGCAGGGACGCAATCCGGGAGATATGGAGGTACTGCAGAGCTACGTGAAACAGCAGGCCCGCGACCAGCAGGCGACGATCGGCTTCAGCGACTACATGACGCGGCTGTTCTCCAGCAGCCATCCTGCGCTGGTGTGGGCACGCAAATTCGGCCTGTTTTCCATCGACATGATTCCCACGTTCAAACGCGGCTTTGCCCGGCAGGCCATGGGTCTTGCCGAGCGCAGGCAGCAACGGGCCTGACTCAGCGGGCGCTCAGGGCGCTGCGCAGAGTCTCAATCCGGTCACGGTTGACGCCCAGGTCACTGAGCCCGAGCCGCGAGGCTGAACGCACGTGCACCAGGCCAGCAGCCGGGTCCGCCATAAACTCCACATCGTCTACAAAACCCATCAGTTTTGAAGTGAACTCGGCGTACAGATACTGATCCTGTTCGCTGATGATCTGTGCGCCCGGCATGGCGGTGACGGCGGTGCGCACCTGCGCCAGAGATGCATTCAATGGCGCAATACTGTGACTTTCGCGCGTCTCGATGCTGGAGACACAGTTTGGCGAGTCCGGGCAGGTGCCCAGCTGTCCGGCGGTTATACCAAGGCTGGCAGGGCGTTCGCCCGCGCAACCTAGCAGCGTCAACAAGGGGATCATCATCAGGCTCCATTTCATCGTGTTCAGTCTCTCAGTAAAAAAGGGGGTTCCAACGTTACGGTGTGCAGCAAGGGGTCAGATCATTGCCATTCCCAGCCACTCGGCAATCATGGCCGGCCTGGTCTCACCTTCGATCTCCACGGTGGCCTTGTGCTTGAGCAGAAAACAGTCAGGACTCTTTTCGACGGCACTCATCAGTTCGAACCGCGCGCGAATGCGTTTGCCCACTTTGACAGGGTTGAGAAAGCGCACCTTGTCAAGGCCATAGTTGATGGCCACGTTGCAGCCTTTGATCTTGATGGTGCCCGTCTGCGAGGCCAGCATGCTCAGCAGGGACAGGGTCAGAAAACCGTGCGCGATGGTCCCGCCGAATGCGGTCTGCGCCTGCGCCCTGACACTGTCGATGTGAATGAACTGGAAATCACCCGTGGCCTCGGCAAACTGGTTCACACGCGTCTGGGAAATCTCGATCCACTGCGTCACGCCGACTTCACGCCCGATGTACGCCTGCGCCTCGGCCAGCGTCACGAAATTCGGTGACGAGCCGGAACCCTGCGTAAGGTTCGAGAGATTATCCTTGTCTGACACAGTGGATCCTGTCGTTGCTGCGAGGGCTGGAAGGAGTCTCAGTATCGACCATCCCCTGTCAGCCAGCAATCAGGGATTACAAATACAGGGCTGCATTGCAGCGTGGCGCCCGGCTATACTGGCGGCCCTGTATACCCTGCCCTGACAATTGGAAACCCATGCAGCAGAACGCACACAGTGCATACGATATCGTCGTGGTCGGTGGTGGCCT
>CAISYX010000335.1 GCA_903889815.1 uncultured Gammaproteobacteria bacterium | reverse complement strand
GTCAAGCACTACTCGCTGGACGGCATCATCACCGTCGTCGACGCCAAGCACGTGGCGCAGCACCTGGACGACGTCAAGGGCGAAGGCGTGGAGAACGAGGCTGTGGAGCAGATCGCGTTCGCTGACCGCATCGTGCTCAACAAGCTGGATCTGGTGAGCCCGGCGCAGCAGCAGGCGCTGAGCCGGCGTCTGCACGACATCAATGCCATGGCGCAGATTCTGCCGGCCAGCATGGCCCAGGTGCCCATTGCCCAGGTGCTGGATGTGGGTGGTTTCGATCTGAGCCGGGCGCTGGAAACCAACCCTGCTTTTCTCGAACCGGAATACCCTTTCGAATGGGGCGGCGTGCTCACACTGACGGCGGGAGAGTACACGCTGTTGCTTGCGGAAGGTCCGGACCCTGACATCGCACTGCTATGGCTGCAACTTGACGTGAGCAAACCCGCTGACCTGCCGACGCTGGCGGAGCAGGTGTTCCGGCACTTTGCCGAACCGCCGCGACTGCTGCGGGATGGCGACCTGCTGGCGCCCGGCGTCACGCATTGCCGACTGCAGCTGCAAGGGGCCACCCATGTGCGCCTGGCAGTGCCGGAAAGCGGGCGCTACGCCCTGTTCACGCAGCATACCCCGGAGGAATTCGACCTGCAGTTGCTGGGCCCGGACGAGCAGCCGCACGAGTTCGAGGATGAGCACTATTTCAATGCCGGGCATACGCACGATGACGAAGTCAGTTCGGTGGCCTTTGAATTTCCCGGCGAGCTGGATGCCGGCAGGTTCGATGCCTGGCTGTCGGTGCTGCTGCAGACCGAAGGCGCGAATCTGTATCGCATGAAAGGCATTCTGGCCTTCGCCGGTGATCCCCGACGAATGCACTTCCAGGGCGTGCACATGCTGTTCGACAGCGAGCCGGGAGCCCCCTGGGGCGACGCCCCGCGCCACAACCGGCTGGTGTTCATCGGCAAGCATCTGGATCGGGATTTTCTGGAAGGAGCCTTGCAGCAATGTCGCAGCTGAGTGCCTTGGCAATGGACACCGCCCCCCGGCTGCCGCCGCGCTGGTCACTGGATCTGGGCGAAGCGCCGGCCGCCATCGCCTGGTCTGCGTGCGGCTCGCTGCTGGCAGGGGCCACGGTCACGGGCACGCTGGTCGTGGTGGAGGCAGCAACTGGCGTGGAACTCGCCCGCTGGCACGCGCACGATGAGGGCATTCTGGCCTTGGCCTGGCATCCCCGCGACCCGCTGCTGACTTCGGCAGGCATGGACGGCTGCGTGCGCTACTGGCATGTCACGGCCGGGCTGGGTGCCGTCGCGCTGGCCAGTGTGGCCTTGCACGACGGTCAGACCAGCCAGTGGGTAGAACACCTGTGCTGGCGCCCGGATGGTCGGCAACTGGCGGTGGCCAGCGGCAGTCGGGTGGGCTTGTTCTCTGCCTTGGGCGTTCTGGAACAGGCCTATGTCTTTCCGGGCGGGACTGTCGGTGCGCTGTGCTGGCGACCGACGGGCGCGCAGCTGGCGGTGGCAGGCTACGGCGGCGTGCAGATTCACAACG
>CAISYX010000334.1 GCA_903889815.1 uncultured Gammaproteobacteria bacterium | reverse complement strand
GCAAAACAGCAGTTCGAGCAAATTGCTTCTGCAGCCGTGACAGCGACTGGCTCCGGGCGATCTCTTTGCCGACGTCATCGAGTACTCTAATCCAGGGCTGCAGATGCACGGGAAGCAAAATGGCCTCCAGAACCCCCTCCTCCAGCCTGATCCCTCGTGAGCGGCGCGCATAGTCTCGCAGTTGATCGCGCAGGCCCGGAGCGTCAGCAGTTACAGGCAAAGCCACCTGCCATGCAAGGAAGCCTTCTATGAAGTCGGGAAGAGGCACAAACAGTTTGCGCAAATGTTTGGGCAGATTCTTCATCAGGAACACACTTCGCTCCTGCAAGTTACCAGGAACGGCCCAGTCGAGATTGCTCTGCTTCAGCATCAGCAGCAGTTCCAGCGGCACATCGATACTGGCGCCGTCGAGATCCTCGCCAGGTTCAAAGAGATAATCGATGCGCAGGACATTGCTTTTGACAGCTAAAGCGTCCGGGAAATCGAGTCGCAATTTTTCTGTAATTTCCGCGCTCATCAGATCTTCTCGTCCAAGCTCCAAGCCTGTACTGCCCGATTTGAGCTTTTGCTGTCGCGCCCAGGATTCCAGTGAACGAGTGTCACAGATACCGGGCGGAATTTTGCTGGCAAAGAAGTCAAAAATTCGTTCCTCGCTCACAATGCTTTCCGGTCGGCGAAGTTTTTCTTCCTCCTTGCGAATACTCTCGAGCAAAGCTGCATTGTGCAGATAAAACGGAGCGCGCGTTTCCAGCTGCATCGCGGCAAGTCCTTCGCGAATGAAAATTTCACGACTGGCAACAGGATCGATACTGGAATATGAGACTCGTTTGCGCTCTATCAAGGTAAGTCCGAACAGGCTGATTCTGTCAAAAGCTATAACCTGCCCCCTGCTCTTCTCCCAGTGTGGCTCCGAGTATTCGTGGCGCAGCAATCCAACGGCAGCATCCAACACCCATTCCGGTTGAATGGAGGCCGCCTGTGTTGCATACAGACGACTGGTTTCCATTAGCTCGGCTGTGACTAGCCATTTGGGCATTTTGCGTGCCAATGTCGATGTGGGGAAAATTGAGAACTTGCGACTTCGGCTTCCGAGGTAAAGAGCGTCCTCTGTTTTCATTCCCAGTTGATTCAATGATCCACGAATTATTGCCCGATGCACTGCTTCGTAATTGATGTCCTCGTGCTTGATGATGGTGTCGACGCGACGATTCTCTCGAAACCCAAGGTGTTGGCTCATCAGATACAATTGGCGATGCGTTTCACGCCACTCACGCATGCGCACATGCGATAGAAAATGCTTGCGGCAAAAATCTTTCAGGCCTGAATTGGTCAATGCCTGGCGCTGCTTTTCGAACTCTGACCATAGAATGATCCAGGAAAGGAAATCGGATTCCTTGTGCGCAAACAACACATGCTTTTCTCTCGCAGACTGCTTCTTGTCTGCTGGAAACTCTCGGGGGTCCTGAACACTGAGAGCACTGACGATGATCAGTACTTCCTGCAGGCAGTTGCGCGACTCAGCTTCGATCAACATTATGCCCAGGCGAGGGTCCACAGGCAGCGCAGCAAGAAGGCGCCCTGCTGAAGTAATTCGCCGTTGTTCGTCCAGCGCGCCGAGCTCCTGCAGCAATTTGAGCCCATCATTCACTGACCTTCTATCAGGCTTGTCCAGAAACGGGAACGCTTCAATGTCACCCAGCCCAAGTGCGAGCATCTGCAGAATGACGGCACTCAGATTGGTGCGCTGAATCTCCGGCTCGGTGAAGAGCGGTCGAGAAGCAAAGTCCTCCGAATCGTAAAGTCGAAAACAGGTGCCGTGCCCTACCCGCCCGCAGCGCCCGGCGCGTTGGTTTGCGCTTGCCTGTGACACTCGCTCAATTGGAAGTCGCTGCACCTTGCTTTGCACACTGTAGCGACTGATGCGAGCAAGACCAGTATCGATGACATAGGCAATACCTGGCACTGTAATGGATGTTTCAGCCACGTTCGTTGCGAGCACAATTTTGCGCCCTTTCATTGGCAGGAAAATCTTTTGTTGCTCGGCAGGCGTCAAGCGCGCATAGAGGGGCAGAATCTCGGTGTGATGCAGATCGGCTTTTCGAAGCGCCATCGCCACATCACGAATCTCACGCTCCCCGCTCAGGAATACCAGGACATCCTGCAACGCTGGTCGCTGCGACTTCTCCAAGGCCTCGATTTCCCGCAATGCATCAATGATGCCCTGCATCAGAGGCTCTTCACTCTGGTCTGAGCCTTCTTCCACAGGTCGATACAGAATATCCACCGGATAGGTTCGTCCAGCCACGGTTACGATCGGAGCATTGCCAAAATGAGCAGAAAATTTCTCCACATCGATTGTTGCAGAGGTGATGATGACTTTGAGGTCTGGCCTTTTCACCAGCAATTGCGACAGGTAACCGAGAATGAAATCAATATTGAGGCTGCGCTCGTGCGCTTCGTCGATTATCAGAACTTCGTATTTGGAGAGGTAGCGATCCTGTTGAATCTCCGCAAGCAATATACCGTCTGTCATCAGTTTGATGAGCGTGTCGGAACTGGTGCTGTCGGAAAAGCGCACCTGATAGCCAACGACGCCGCCCAATGGAACGGCCAGCTCTTCAGCGATGCGTGTCGCTACTGCGCGGGCAGCAAGTCGACGCGGCTGGGTGTGCCCAATCAGCCCGCGAACCCCGAGCCCCAATTCAAGACATATCTTGGGTAGTTGTGTTGTCTTGCCCGACCCGGTATCGCCAGCAATCACCACGACCTGATGTTCACGAATGGCAGCGGCAATCGCCTCCCGCCGCTCTGACACCGGCAGGTTTTCGGGATAGGAGATGCGGGGCAACAATTGGCGACGGTCGGCGATCTGAGCGGCGCAGTGCTGCAATCGCTCCTTCAGTCTGGCCAACAGGATTTGGCCTTCGTCAGAATCGACGCGCGCACGTTGCGCTTGTCGCAGCAAAGTCTGCAGTGCATGGCGATCGCGTGTTGCACAGGCGTGTATCTGTGTCTGGAAGGTATCCTGCAAGTGCGTGGTTTCCCTGCGTCATGAAGAACTGTCGTTCTCTGGTTACTGACTGCCGTGGCTTTTCAAGCGCGCCATTTCCTGCTCCCGCAATTCGCGTCGCAATATTTTGCCAACGTTGGACTTTGGCAGATCCTTGACGAACACAATTTCCCTGGGAACCTTGTATGCAGTGAGATTCTCGCGGCAATAGGCCTTCATGTTCTCTGCATCCAGAGCCGGGTCACGTGGCACTATGAACAGCTTGACAGCCTCTCCACTGCGCTCACTCGGTATACCGATCACAGCAGATTCGAAAACACCCGGGTGGGCATTGATCAGCTCTTCCACTTCACTGGGAAACACATTGAATCCGGAGACAATGATCATGTCCTTCTTGCGATCGACAATGCTCACGTAACCCTCTGAATCGATGGTCGCATAGTCTCCGGTCTTGAACCAACCGTCTGAAGTGATGGCGTCTGCTGTGGCTTCCGGATTCTGCCAATAGCCTTTCATGACTTGCGGACCGCGAACCCACAGCTCGCCCTTGTCGCCAACACCACCCACCACACCTGCATCATCCACAACCTGCAGCTGAGTATCTGGCACAGCAGGGCCAACGGTCCCAAGCCTCACCTGGCCGGGTCTGTTGACCGTGACTACCGGCGAACATTCAGTGAGTCCATACCCTTCAAAGACTTCACAGTTGGTTATTCGAGTCCATTCTCGCGCCACGTTCACAGTCAAAGCCATACCGCCGGCACCTGCAAAGCGCATGTCGCTGAAGTCAACCTTCCCTATATCCTTGTGGCGGCACAACGCCAGATACAAGGTATTGATGCCGACAAAGCCATTGGCGCGTGCCTTGCGCATGACTTTTATCAAGCCATCAATGTCACGGGGGTTGGGAATCAGCACTGAATGATTGCCCGCCAGAATCATGGTCAGGCAGTGAAACATGAACGCATAGGTGTGATAGAGCGGCAAAGGCCCGATGATGGTATCGCTGCCATCCTTGATGACTGAAATGCTCACAGCTCGCAGCTGCATCATATTCGCCAGCAGATTGGCGTGTGTCAGCATAGCGCCTTTGGCAACGCCCGTAGTACCGCCGGTATAAAGAATAATTGCAGTATCTGTTCCAGACTCCCTGCTGGCGACTGGCGTCTCTGCCCCTCGTCCCTTGACAATTCCACGCCAGCTAATCGCAGATGGCAAAGCATATCTCGGGACCAGCTTTTTAAGGTAACGCAAGGCGAAATTGATGGCGATTCTGTTAAGCCTCGGAAGCATGTCCCCCAGTTCCGTCACAACGACGACACGAATGTCCGTTTCAGGAAGAACCTGCTCCAACTTATCGCAAAAGTTGGCGAGTATCACAACGGCTTTTACGCCAGAGTCTTTGAATTGATGAGACATCTCACGGGCGGTATAAAGCGGGTTGGTGTTTACGAGCACAAGACCCGCCTTCATGGCTCCCAGCGCGGCAACCGGGAATTGAAGAATATTGGGCAACTGAATGGCGATACGGTCACCCGCCGAAAGCGTAGACTGGCCAATCAGGAATTCGCAAAACTGATCGCTGAAACGTTCGAGGTCTTCATAGGAAATAGTATGGCCCAATGCTGTGAAAGCTGGACGTTCTCCATAAGTTCGAAATGCGTGTTCGTAAACTTCCGGAACGTGAGAGAACTGAGCCGGATCCAGGTCTCCTGTCAATTCACTCGTTTTGGCTTCTGGCATCGCCGCTCTCCCCAAGTGTCGTATTTGCATTTATTTCTTTAATTGTTTGGTCAATCCGACTGCACTATAAATCGCATCCGCGCTTCATGAGGTTTCTACGCTTGACGGTTGATATTGGTTCTCATCCTGGCTTGGCATCAGACTTCTGAAAAAAGTATCTCAGCATGCGCTTGAACAGCCGCATGAGGAGAGCGAAAAAGACAGCAGCTGCTACTGACATACTCAGTGGGACCAACGCTCGGACGAAGCTCGTTCCGCCTACTGTCACCATGTCCAGCAAGACAACGATAAGTGCTGGTGCCAGCAGATCACTGCCGGGACTTACGTACCATGGAGTGAACATCAGCGCCAGGAGGATGGCTCGCAATGTATTTGCCAGAGGTTTGAAACTGAGCATTCCGGTAAATCGATAAAAAATCATGTAGCACAGCGTGCCACAGGCAATGTAAACAGCCCAGCCGACTACATAATCATAGATGTCTAGCATGCAGCGCTCACCCAACGAATGATATGTTCTTCCAGTCCCTTTTCGTGCACGTATTCTTCCGATATGACCTTGTTTGTCACCGTAATCTGCCCGCGTTTCATCGCTTCTCTGTTGCCGCTGACAAGCGGATGCCAATCAGGAAGCGCTTTGCCTTCATAGCGCAGCCGGTAGGCGCAAGTATCGGGGATCCAGTGCAATAAAGGTAGATTCTGCAAGTCGAGTACGAGACAGTCAGGAACCAGGATCTGGCGGCGCTCGTAGGACTGACAGCGGCACTTTTCCTGATCAAGATAACGGCAGACTACGCGCGTATAATGCACCTGTTCATTACGACTGTTGATCAACTTTTTGAGGCAACAACGCCCGCAGCCGTCACACAAAGCCTCCCACTCTTCGCTGTTGAGCAAATCGAGAGGCTTTTCCCAGAATTTTTCAGACACAGACATCGTACTCACTCGCCATATTTCAGGATGGATGCAAAGCGAGATTCCAGCACTTCCTGGCGCCATTGTCGCATGTCCTGCGGCCACACCAGTTTGCCCGCCGCGGCGGACTCTGTCAGAAGTAGCAGCAGCTGCTTCTTGCGGGCAAGGACTTCCGGTGCAATGCCGAGATCCAGGGCGATGGATGCGACTTCTTCCTGACAACGCTTGAGCTGGGCCCGCGTGGCAGGCGTCAGGGGTTGATCCGCCGCAGATTGTGGCAATGGCTCGCCCCCATGGGGAGTCACAATGATCTGCAGTACCTCGGTCAGGAACTTGTGCATCAATTGTTTAGACAAGTCAGGAATCTTCTGCACTTCAGATTCCGAAACAGGACGTCGTTCCGACAGGGCGATCAAGTCGGCGTCCTTGGCGATCCAGCTACGGGGTTTGTCTTTTTCCCTTGCTACCTTCTCGCGCCACGCGCAAAGACGTTGCAGCGTGGCAAGTTGCAAGGGATTCAAGCGCCAGGACATTCCCAGCGACTGATAGTATTTGCTCCATTCAGTCGAGCCGCTCTCCAGAGACGCTCCAGCTACCATTTGTTCAAACTCATGAACAGCCCATCCATAGCGACCTGTACTTGCCAACTTCTCCTGAAGAAAATCAGTAATCTGCGGCATACAAGCAACATCCAGCGCAGCGTATGCAAGTTGCTCTGCCGATAACGGTCTGCGAAGCCAATCCGAGCGTGTCTGATCCTTGCTGACTTCGAGACCAAGAACTTCCTTCACAAGATTCTGGTAACTGATGCTGTACCCATAGCCAAGAAAGGCTGCAGCACGCTGGGTATCGAACAATGGTGTCGGCACCTTACCGAAAAAGCCTTTGAAAACCACCAGATCTTCCGAGCAAGAATGCAAGGACTTCAGGACACGGGGGTTGTCGAGAACATTGGAGAAAGCTGCCCAATGCGTAATCGCCAATGGATCCAGAAGGTAATTGGTCTGACCGTCACATACCTGAATCAGCCCAAGTCGCGGATGAAACGTATCAATCCGGATGAACTCAGTATCCAGTGCGAGGACGCTGCAGTGTTGCCACTGCACGCAGAGCTCAGCCAGAGTATTGTTGTCTGTGACAAGAACATATTCAGTAAGTGCTTGAGAGAGTGTCATCATGGCGCCCGCACAACCAACCTGCCCTTGAATGCGTGGTTCAACGTACTGCCATCAACAAACTCGAGCTCCCCGCCAACAGGCACACCATGTGCAATTCTACTGACGACCAGCTGAAATGACTTTATCTGCTCTGCAATGT
>CAISYX010000333.1 GCA_903889815.1 uncultured Gammaproteobacteria bacterium | reverse complement strand
GGCCGGGCAGTCGTGGCCTTACCTCGACCTGCAGGTCGTGGCGACAGCCACCCCGGAACTGGAACAATTCGTCGCGAAAGCACTGCCCACCACGGCGACTGTGCGCTGGTCTGCAACGGTGAATGCGGCGCTGCAGGACATGAGCACGCAGCCTGGCTGGAGCATTTTCCTGCTCGCTGGCGAGACACTCGCTCCGCATGCGCTGAGTGAGATGGGACGCGCAGCACTCACGGCCGACACGCAGCTGATCTACAGCGACCACGACCAGGTGAATGCCACCGGCACGCATCTGCAGCCCTGCTTCACACCGCAGTGGGCGCCAGAGCTCCTCTATTCCAGTGATTACATCGGCGGCGTGTATGCGCTGCGCAATGACCTGCTGCAGAAGTGGACGGCGCGCGAATGCAGCAGCCCTGCCTGGCGCTATGCCTGCCTGCTGGATGCCAGCCTCGGCATGCACGGCACCCAGGTGCAGCGCATTGCGCTGATGCTGTGGAGCGCCCCGGAACCCGGCAGCAACAGCGATGTGCTGCGGGCAGCGGAGCTGGTCGCGTTGCGTGCCCACCTGGCCCGTCACGCGCCGCTGGCAGAGGTGCTCGAGCAGTCCCATGGCCTGCGCGCCGTGCACTGGCCGCTGCCGCAGACGCGTGTGCCGAAAGTCTCCATCATCATCCCGACCATGGGCCGACTGGCACTGATCACGCCCTGCATCGAATCGCTGCTGGCGCTCACGGACTACCCGAATTACGAAGTGGTGATCCTGGACAACGGCCGCGGCAAACACCCCGATGGCATCCAGTACCTGCGGGACAAGCAGTTCACAGTGATTGAATGCAATGAGCCATTCAACTGGGCGCGCCTGAACAACATCGGCGTGCGCCATGCCAGCGGCGAGTTGTTTCTGTTCCTGAACGATGATATCGAAATCACCTCGCCCGACTGGCTCGGGCAATTGGTGCGGCAGGCGCTGCGCCCCGAGATCGGCAGCGTTGGCGCCCTGCTCTACTATCCCAACGGCGCGCTCCAGCACACGGGGGTGCTGCTGGTCAATTACGGCGGCGGCGGCATCCATCTGCTGCACAAGCGCATGCCATCCGACACCATCTACCGCATGCTGCACGCCACCGTGCGCGAAGTGTCAGCCAATACAGGCGCGTGCCTGATGGTGAGCCGTGACAAGTTCGAAAAGATTGGCGGCTTCGACGAAGCGCTGGCCGTAGTGGGCAACGATGTGGACCTGTGCCTGCGTCTGCTCGACGCCGGCTATCGCAATCTGTGGACGCCGCTGTGTTCGCTGATCCACCACGAGAGCATCAGCCGCAAGACCAGTGTGCCCAAGGAAGACGAGAAAGCCATGTGGCAGCGCTGGAGCAAGCGCTTCATGGCGGGCGATGCGTGGTACAACCCGAATCTGTCAGCCGACAAAGGCGACTTCACGCTGCAGGTGACCAGCCTGCGCAGCACGGTCGGCGCCACCGTTGCCACCGACGATGCAGGCACACCCGGCGCGCCCGTGGCCCTGCAGGCCGGGGTGAATCTGATTGGCTACACGCGCGCCGAGATGGGCATCGGCGAAGGTGCCCGCAGCGACGCCAAGGCGCTGGATGCCGCCAACGAGCCCTTCGGCATCGTGTGCTTCCAGTCCCACAACCCGTCGCGCATGACTGATCTGAGTTGGGAGCACAAAGAGATGCAGGCGGCGCCCTATGACGTGACGCTGCTGCACATCAATCCAGACCATGCCCTGCAGGCCATCAACGAACTGCCGGCGGGCTATTTCGACGGGCATTACCGAATTGGCTACTGGGCCTGGGAACTACCCGAGATTCCGGTGGACTGGGAGAAGGCCTACTGGTATTTCGACGAGATCTGGGTGCCTTCCCATTTCGTGCAGGAGGCCGTGGCCATGAAGTCGCCCATCCCCGTGGTGCGCATGCCCCACGCCGTGGAAGTCCATGCCGACCCGAGCCT
>CAISYX010000332.1 GCA_903889815.1 uncultured Gammaproteobacteria bacterium | reverse complement strand
CCGCAAGATGACCGGCCAGCTTCAGACGCTGCGCCTCGCCGCCACTCAGTGTCGGCACTGCCTGGCCGAGCTGCACGTATTGCAGGCCCACATCCAGCAGAGGCTGCAGACACAGCAGCACGGCGGGGTCGTCGGCGAAAAAGGCCAGTGCTTCGGTGACCGTCATTTCCAGAATCTCGGCGATTGTGCGGCGTCCGGGCAGGGCTCCGCTGATGCGCACTTCCAGAATCTCGCGGCGATAGCGTTTGCCCTGGCAGTCTGAGCAGCGCAGGTAGATGTCGCTGAGGAACTGCATCTCAACGTGTTCGAAGCCATTGCCGGAACAGGCAGGGCAGCGGCCGTTGCCGGTGTTGAAGCTGAAGGTGCCTGCTGTGTAGGCGCGCTCGCGGGCCAGAGGCTCGGCGATGAAGCGTTCGCGGATGACATCGAAGGCGCCCACATAGGTGGCCGGTATGGAACGGGTGGTCTTGCCGATGGGACTCTGGTCCACCATTACGACATCCCGGACATGCTCCAGCCCGGTGAGCGCTCTGTGTTCACCAGGCATTTCCGTGGCGCGGCCCAGCTGCTTGCAGGCGGCGCGGTACAACACATCGTGCATGAGCGTCGACTTTCCGGAGCCGCTGACGCCGGTCAGGCAGACCAGCCGGCCCAGGGGAATGCTGATGCTCAGGTCTTGCAGGTTGTGTTCGCGGGCGCCTGCGAGGTGGAGTGTCGGGGAATTCTCTCCCGTTGGAGCGGGCTTGCCCGCGAATGCTCCAAGGGGGGTGGTGTGATCCACTGTGGGGCTGTTCGCGGGCAAGCCCGCTCCCACAAGGCCCGCTGCCACCACCCTGGACCCGTTCAGATACTGCGCGGTCAGCGAATCCTTCGCCCGCAGCAGCTGCGCCGGCGTGCCCATGAAGCGGATCTCGCCGCCGTCCTTGCCTGGCCCCGGGCCGATGTCGATGATGAGGTCAGCCGCCAGCATCACCTGGGGATCGTGCTCCACCACCAGCAGGGTGTTTCCGGCATCGCGCAGGCGGTGCAGGATGCCGATCATGCGCGTCATGTCCCGCGCGTGCAGGCCAATGCTGGGTTCGTCCAGCACGAACAGGGTGTTCACCAGCGACGAGCCCAGCGCGGTGGTCAGGTTGATGCGCTGCACCTCGCCGCCGCTGAGTGTGCGGGACTGCCGGTCCAGCGTCAGATACCCCAGACCCACTTCCAGCAGATAGTTCAGCCGCGCGCGGATCTCCGTCAGCAGCAGGCTGGTGGCCTCGTCCAGCGCACTGCCCTTGAGGCGCGGAGTGTCGGCCAGGCGCTGGAAGAAGTCGGCACAGTGTTCCAGCGGGAGCGTCATCACCTGGTGCAGCGACAGCGCCTGCTGCTGTGCTCCTTGCCCCGCATGCAAATGCCACCACTGGCTTTGTGGTTTCAGGCGGGTACCGTGGCACGCCTGGCACTCGGTATAGGCCCGGTACTTGGAGAGCAGCACGCGGATATGCATCTTGTAGGCCTTGGTCTCCAGCCAGCGGAAGAAACCCTGTACGCCGTACCAGTGACCATCCTGCGCGCTGCCGTCTCCCTCGAGCACCCAGTCCTGCTGCGCGGCACTCAGGTCCTGCCACGGCACATCCGTGGGCACCTTCTGCTTGCGTGCGTGGCGGACCAGATCGTCCTGACACTCCTTGAAGCTGGGGGTCTGCCACGGCCGAATGGCGCCCTGTGCCAGGGTCTTGGCGGCATCGGGGATCACCAGCCCGTAGTCCACGCCGATCACGCGGCCGAAGCCCCGGCATTCCTCACAGGCGCCGATCGGCGAATTGAAGGAGAACAGCGCGGGCTGCGGGTCGTCGAAGTCGATGTCGCAGTCGGGACAATGGTGCTGGCGCGAATAACGCAGCGGCGCCCCAGCCGGGGTGTCGGCGTCGAGCATTGGATAGACCCGCACGCGGCCGTTGCCGTGCAGCATGGCCACTTCCAGCGCTTCACCCAGACGCTCCCGATGGGCATTGTTGAGACGCAGCCGGTCCTGCACTGCTTCCACCAGGGTGCCTGAGCGCGCCTGCATGCGGGTATAGCCCTGACTGCCCAGCAGCTGAACCACTTCCTCTTCGCTGAAATTGTGCGGCACCCGGATGGGGACGCACACGTGCAGTCGCTGCTCTGCCGGCAGACGGGCGTGCAGGTCGGCAATGATGGACTGGGGGGTGTCGCGCCGCACCAGGCGCGCGCATTGCGGGCAATGCAGCACGGCCAGGCGCGCGAAGGCCAGCTTCAGATAGTCGTTCAGCTCGGTCATGGTGCCAACGGTGGAGCGTGACGTGCGCACCGGATTGCTCTGGTCGATCGCGATGGCGGGCGGAATGCCCAGGATGCTGTCCACTGCCGGCTTGTCCATGCGGTCCAGAAACTGGCGGGCGTAGGCCGAAAAGGTTTCGACATAGCGGCGCTGGCCTTCGGCATAAAGCGTGTCAAAGGCAAGCGTGGACTTGCCTGAGCCGCTGACCCCGGTGATCACGATCAGCTTGCCCAGTGGCAGGTCGAGGTCCAGGTTCTTGAGATTGTTCTGCCGTGCGCCGCGGATGCGGATGCTGTCCTGGGGCGCTGCTCCGTTGCGGCGTCTGGACGGTGTGCCAGGGAGTGTCTTGGGGGTCGTCATGCGGGCTGGGGTCTCTGGGGGTGGATGCTGTAACAATATACAGTGATGGGCTTGTGGCGCACAACCTCGGGAACGGCGTGGCTGTGGGAGCGGGAGCTGACTGTGGGAGCGAGCCCTGCTCGCGAACAGGCCTTGAGACACTACTGACTTTGCAGATGCTTGCCGGCAGTGGGAGGCCGCCCTCGCGTTCTGCGGCTGACCCGCATCGGTCCCCGAT
>CAISYX010000331.1 GCA_903889815.1 uncultured Gammaproteobacteria bacterium | reverse complement strand
ATATCCATTGCGCTTGGCAATTTACCAAAGTCTTTACGGATACGTTTTTTTTCTGTATACGAATAGGCCATTAGTGTTTTTCCTAACAAGTGTGTACTTCTCTGACATGCTCGTTCGACCGCACCAAGTGCCAGATGTCGCTCGAGATGGAAGTACTTGTCTAAACTGCAGTCCACATTTGTCTGTGGACAACCCCGCCACCGAATAATTCTTTGAAACAAGCAAAAACGAATTCCAATGCTATTGGCAAAAAATTAAAGCAGAGAGATCGGGCAGAGAAACCTCTGCCCGATCTCAATACTGTACAACTAACATCTCTAGCTTACTTGAGCTCAACAGATGCGCCGGCTTCTTCCAGCTCTTTCTTGGCAGCTTCAGCATCAGCTTTGCTGACAGCTTCCTTCACCGTCGAAGGCGCGCCATCAACCAGATCCTTGGCTTCTTTCAGGCCCAGACCGGTCAGAGCACGAACCACTTTGATCACGTTCACTTTCTTTTCGCCAGCAGCCTTGAGAATGACGTTGAATTCAGTCTGTTCTTCAACTACAGCAGCTTCGCCAGCTGCAGCCGGAGCTGCTACTGCGACAGCAGCAGCGGCAGAAACACCAAACTTCTGTTCCATTGCTTCTACCAGATGTACTACGTCCATTACTGACATTTCAGCGATGGCATTCAGGATATCGTCTTTAGACAGAGCCATGACTCTAATCTCCTACTTAGCTAGATAAATTTAAAATCGGTTTAGTCAAAAAAAGTTTACGCTGCTTCTTTCTTTTGGTCGCGAACTGCGGCAACAGCACGTGTTACCTTCGAAGGAACTTCGTTCAAGGTCCTCGTCAGCTTCGTTATCGGTCCCAGCATTACGCTCATCAGCATAGATACCGCCTGATCATAAGTCGGTAGATTTGCCAATCTGTCGATCTGGTCGGGGCCGAGTAACTTGCCACCAATTGACAGTGCTTTGATCTCGAACTTGTCGTTTCCTTTAGCGAACCCTTTGAGGACACGCGCAGCGGCCCCTGGGTCTTCCATCGAGAAGGCAAGAATCGTCGGACCAAACAAGGCGTCTTTGATACAGTCGAACTCTGTATTTTCCACCGCTTTCTTAAGCAGTGTATTGCGCACTACACGCAGGTATACATTGTTTTGACGTGCAACTTTTCGAAGCTCAGTCAGATCACTTACAGTAACGCCGCGATAATCGGCCAGAACTGCAGACAAAGCACTAGTAGCAGCTTGATTGACCTCCGAGACGATTTGCTTTTTGTCTTCTAGTCTTATAGCCACTAGTTTAACTCCTGGTTGAGAGCCTGTTGTAAGGCCCCGCATTTGTTTTACCTTTCAAACCTGCATACCTGCTGGCCGAAAGGGCTTGAAACTGGTGAATTGTATCCAGAAACTTCTCTGGACCGGGATACACCATCTGCGTAGGAAAATTAAGTACTGTGTTACTGACCCACCGTACACCTACGGTCTTTGACAGCCCTGCTGATGGACAATTGCCAAAAGCAAAACCCCAAAGTCTGTGACGAAAGAATTCGTCTTAAGCCTTCAATGATGACTGATCAATCAGAACGCCTGGACCCATGGTAGAGGACAGCACGACTTTCTGAACATAAATACCTTTGGAAGACGCTGGCTTGGCACGCTTAAGGTCTGACAGAAGCGCCTCGAGGTTGCCCTGAATAGAAGCAGCGTCGAATCCAATCTTGCCAATACCACCGTGAATAATGCCCTTCTTGTCAGTCCTGTATCTAACCTGCCCAGCTTTTGCATTTCGTACAGCTGTTGCTACATCAGCTGTCACTGTTCCTACCTTGGGGTTTGGCATAAGCCCGCGCGGACCCAGTACCTGACCCAGCTTCCCTACCACACGCATTGCGTCTGGCGTGGCGATAACTACATCGAAGTCCATATTGCCGGCTGTGATGCTGTCCGCCAAGTCTTCGAAGCCCACGATATCCGCTCCTGCGTCTCGTGCCTTATTCGCATTCTCGCCCTGAGCGAACACAGCGACACGAACTGTCTTGCCAGTACCATATGGCAATAGTGTGGAGCCGCGAACTACCTGATCTGACTTGCGGGGGTCAACTCCAAGATTGATGGCAACATCAATGGACTCTTTGAACTTGGCAGAGGAGAGTTCAGTAAGCAACGCTACTGCATGTTCAATTGAGTACGACCTTGTAGAGTCTATTTTTTGATCAATCAACTTTCGCTTCTTTGTCAGTTTGGCCATTTTCCTTACACCCCCTCCACATCTATGCCGGCGCTTCTGGCACTACCTGCCAGCGTTCGCACGGCAGCATCCATAGACGCCGCTGTCAAGTCAGGCATCTTCTGAGTAGCAATTTCAACAAGTTGCTCTCGAGTGATCTTCGCGACTTTCTCTGTATTCGGGCGAGAGCTACCTTTTGTAATGCCTACCGCCTTCCGAATCAGGACTGATGCAGGCGGGGTCTTGGTAATAAAGGTAAAGCTACGGTCAGCATATACAGTGATGACAACAGGAATCGGAAGCCCAACTTCAATGCCCTGAGTGGCAGCATTGAATGCTTTGCAAAATTCCATGATATTGACACCACGCTGGCCCAATGCCGGACCAACGGGTGGACTTGGATTAGCCTTGCCAGCTGCAACTTGAAGCTTGATATAGGCGGTTACTTTCTTGGCCATCTTAAAAATCTCCTGGTGGGTTCAAGCACCTGCTCCGGCCCAAACTTCAGACAATTACAGGCTCCCCTAGGGCAATCAGCAAACAACGGCATGCAGATTACCACGGTATTTACATGCTACCGGCGCACTTCAAACCGCCGTCGCACTCCTGTGAGACACTCCGGTCCCAATTCGCTCCATTGATTCTCTACTGCAACGATCAGGTTTTTTCTACCTGACCAAACTCCAATTCAACCGGTGTGGAACGCCCAAAAATAAGAACAGCCACTCGCAAGCGGCTCTTCTCGTAATTGACCTCTTCTACCGCGCCCGTGAAATCGTTGAAAGGCCCATCTACCACACGAACCATTTCGCCCGGTTCATAAATAATTTTGTGAGTCGGCTTGTCCTGACCTTCCTCCAATCGCTGAAGTATCTTGGCCGCCTCTTTCGATGTAATTGGAGCCGGTTTCTCGGCTTTTCCACCAATAAACCCCATGACTCGAGGCGTTTCTTTTACCAAGTGCCAAGTATCGTCATTTAGTTCCATCTCAACGAGTACATAGCCAGGAAAAAACTTTCTCTCACTTTTCCTCTTTTGACCAGCCCTCATCTCTACAACTTCTTCTGTCGGCACCAATACTTCGCCGAAGAGATCTGACATACCCGACAAAGTAATGCGCTCCTTGAGCGCATTCATCACTTTTTTCTCGAATCCCGAGTAGGCGTGAACAACATACCAACGCTTTGCCATCTGACGACCTCTAACCTATGATTCCAGAAACAATCTCATTAAGTCCCCAGTCCAGCAACCAGAGCAAGAGAGCAATTATCACTACAACGATCAGAACGATCATCGTGGTCTGCGTTGTTTCCTGACGCGTAGGCCAGACAACTTTGCGAATTTCCGCACGCGCGTCAAGGCAAAGCGCAAGAAACGCACGCCCCTTCGCTGTCTGTATGGCCAGCCAGATTGCCGCCGCTCCAAGGATCAGCAACCCAATTGTTCTGTACAAGACAGATTCCGCAGAAAAATAGGAGTTTGCATATACCCCTGCGATCACAATTGCAGCCACTACAGCCCATTTGAGCCAATCCAGCGTGTTTTCCTGATCATTTACTTTTTCGGACATGGTTATATGAAACTCAGGTTAGCCTGAAAACAAGCCCAGGACTGCCTTGACGGCTGACATCAACTCGATTTGGCTCTGCACAATGTGGCAGGCCAGGAGGGAATCGAACCCCCAACCTGCGGTTTTGGAGACCGCCGCTCTGCCAATTGAGCTACTGGCCTATATCTTCTGAAGATAAGCAAGCCGAAAGCCCTGTTACGGACATTTCGGCTTGTTTTCCAAGCATTTACTGTCTAGCTTATTCGAAAATCTTTGCTACAACGCCCGCACCCACTGTGCGACCGCCTTCGCGAATCGCGAACCGCAGACCATCGTCCATCGCAATTGGGTTGATCAGTGTCACAACCATCTTGATGTT
>CAISYX010000330.1 GCA_903889815.1 uncultured Gammaproteobacteria bacterium | reverse complement strand
GGCTGGATGGGCACCGATGTGTCCCATGACACCGTTGACGCCACGGTGAACGGCATCGACGTGCACTACTTCTCGGCCGACACGCGCTGGGTCGCTGACGGCCAGTTCCTGTACAGCGATGCCGATGGCGTGACCGGTGCCGGTGCCTTCGGCGACATCATCTATCAGCCCGTGCGTGGCCGGCAGCACCGCGTGGCGCTGTCCTATCTGGACGACACGCTGGACATCAATGACCTGGGCTTCCTCAGCCGCAACGACAACATCCAGGCCGAGTACACATTCAATCTCAACGAATCAAACATCGCGGGTCTGCGTTCACGCAACAGCAGCGTCCAGGTGGTCAACCAATGGAACACCACGGGTCAGCCTACCCGACTGGCCCTGTTCTTCAACCGCAGCTATACCTTCCTCGACAACACCCAGCTGCGGACGGGTCTGCGCTACTTCAACCCGCGCATCGACGACCGCCTGGGCCGTGGCAGTGGCGAGTTCCGCATGCCCGAGCGCTGGTCGGTGAATTTTGGCTGGAGCAGCGATCCGGGCCGTCCGCTGTCCTACACCGCCAACATCAGCTTCGACCAGGAAGACATCGGGCCGAAGTCTGTGACCTCCTCGGCGGGCTTCAGCTATAGGCCTGTGGACACGTTCTCCATGGGCGTGGATCTGGAGTACAACGATCGCGAAGCGCTGCTGGTCTACAAGGGCGCCGGACGTTACACCAGTTTCGAGTCGTCCCAGTGGGCGCCGCGCATGACCATGGATTACTTCATCAGCGCCAAGCAGCAACTGCGCTTCAGCATGCAGTGGACGGGCCTGAAGGCGCAGGAAGATCGCTACTGGCAGGTCAGTCCGCGCAAGCTGGAGCGTTTGAATCCCATCGCCAAGCCGAACCTTGTCGACGAAGACTTCATCATCAGCCGCATGACTTTCCAGGCCCGTTACCGCTGGGAAATCGCGCCGCTGTCTGACCTCTTCGTGGTGTACACCCGTGGCTCCAACCTGCCAGGCACGCTGTATGACGACTTCGGCGGCCTGCTGACCGAAGCCTGGTCGGAGCCTATCGTCGACACGCTGGTGGTGAAGCTGCGCTATCGATTGGGTTCGTAAGGACTTGTTGTGGGGGCGGGCCTGTGGGAGCGGGCTTGCCCGCGAACAAATTCGCTTGCTAGCAAGCTCCCACATGGAGTCTCTCAGACCCCTCGTCCTGTTCGTATTGATCATTGTGTAAAATGCGGGTGATCGAACAGTCTCGTTGCAAGGTCTTGAGACACGTGATTGCCATTGGCGGAGACAGCATTGTGAACATCGACATCGTACACGAGACTCTCGGCAGCGGTCTTGCCGGCACCGTACTCCTGCTGGCCGGCCTGCTGCTGGCGCCTTCCGCGGTGCAGGCGCAGGACTGGACACTCTACGACGAACTGCTGGCCGCCCATGTGGCGCCCGTGGAGCGCGAGGGCATTCGCTTTCACGGTGTCGACTACGCCGCCTGGGCGCAGGACCCGCGTTATCCGCAACTGCTTGCGCAGATCGAGAGCCATCCGCTTGACTCACTGCAGAGCGAGGCCGACAAACTGGCCTTCTACATCAATGTCTACAACGTCTACGCCATCCGCATGGTCATCGACAATGCGCCGCTGACCAGCATTCGTGATGCGGGTTCGCTGTTCTCGCCCGTCTGGAAGAAGCCCGTGGGCAGTCTCGGTGGCAGAACGGTCACACTGGACGAGATCGAGCACCAGATCCTGCGCCCCATGGGCGAGCCCCGTATCCATTTCGCCATTGTCTGCGCGTCCCTGAGCTGCCCTGATCTGCGCCGCGAGTCCTTCAGCGCTGCGCGCCTGGAAACCCAGCTGCAGGAGCAGACGCAGGGCTTCCTCGACAATGCCAGCAAGGGCCTGCAGCAGGACGGCTCACGGGTGCGGGTATCGCAGATTTTTGACTGGTTTGAAGTCGATTTCGACAGTGCCGGTGGCGTGGAAGCCTTTGTGAGTCGCTATCACCGGCTGCCTGCCGGGGCCCGCCTGCGCGCCGACATTCCCTACAACTGGAATCTCAACGCGCAGTGAACCCCTGGCTCAAAGGGCTGCTGCCGCTTCCAGCACCAGGCTGAATTCCGGCCGCAGCTTGTAGTCCTGCTCGGCCAGCTTGGCGCGGATCACGCCCTGGGCGTCCAGCAGGAAGATGCCCGGATAGGGAATGCCATAGGCGCGCTCGCCGGGGCTGTACTGGGTGTTGAGGATGCCCATGGCTTTGACGTGGGTGTTGCCTTCGTCGTACAGCAGCGGGAAAGTGGCGCCGTACTCTTCCTGCGCCTCCATGAGTGTGGCCACCGGATCATAGGTCATGGCGGCGACGTTGATGCCCAGGGCGGCAAACTGCGCCTGCACCGTGACAAGGCGCTCCAGCTGGGCAATGCAGTACGGACACCAGTCGAAGGAGCGGCTGAGCACCAGCACCAGGCCTTTCTCGCCCGTGAGATCGGCGAAGGTGTGACGCTGGCCGTTCTGATCGACCGCGTCGATGGCGGGCAAACTGGCGCCAACGGGCAGTGTGGGCGCCCATACGAAATCCTGCGCGGTCGCGGTGCTCGTGCCGAGTACGCAGGACAGCAGAAAGAAGGGCAGTGCAAGCAGTCGGACGAGAGAACGGGTCATCGTGAGATCTCCAACGTTGTTGTTCTTTGGGGTGAGACGGGCGGATACTGCAGTGAGACTGGAAAACAGCAACGATCTTACAGGCCCGGCAGGCAGATTGTCTGCGGCCATGGAGAGACAATGATTCTCGAAAACATAATGACCCGGCCGGTGGTCACCGTCGAGCTGGACGACAGCCTGCGGGTCATCAAGCAGATTCTTGACGATGCGCCCTTCCACCATCTGCTGGTGCAGGAGGACGGCATCCTGTATGGCGTCATCACCGACCGCGAGGTTTTCAAGGCGCTGAGCCCCAATATCGGCACCCCGCTGGAATCCTCTCGGGATGCAGCGACGCTCAACAAGCGCGCTCACCAGATCATGACCCGCAAGCCCTGGACTCTGCCGAGAACTGCCGACGTCTTTGAGGCCATTCACTTGTTCAACCACCGGGGCATTGCCTGTGTGCCCGTCGTGGATGCCAACAACCGTATCGAAGGCATCGTGACCTCGCGGGACATTTTTCGTCTGCTGGAAGCCAACCAGCACCGCTTCAATGCGGCGACCAACGCCTCAGGAGAGTCCATACCATGATATTCCGCCAGCTCTACGACGCTGCTTCGTCCACTTACACCTATCTGCTGGCCGATGAACACAGTCGCGAAGCCATTCTGATTGACCCGGTGTTCGAGCAGGCGCAGCGCGATCTTGCGATGCTGCGGGAGCTGGACCTGACGCTGAGAATCGTTGCGGATACCCATGCCCATGCTGATCACATCACGGCCGCATGGCTGCTGAAGCAGAAGACGGGCTGCCTGATCGCCCTGTCGGCCCTGGCAGGGGCGGTGAACGTCGACATGCTGCTGCAGCATTGTCAGCGCTTTGGAGTTCAGGGAGTGACGCTGGAGGCACGTGCGACCCCCGGCCACACCAACGGCTGTACCAGCTTCGTGCTGGAAGACCACAGCATGGTGTTCACAGGCGACGCCCTGCTGATACGCGGCTGTGGTCGCAGCGACTTCCAGCAGGGCGACCCTGCGCGGCTTTATCATTCCATTACGGAACAACTGTTCAGCTTGCCGGATGACTGTGCCATCTATCCGGCGCATGACTACAACGGCCGGACAAGCTCATCCGTGAGTGAGGAAAAGCGTCACAATCCCCGTGTGGGCGGTGGGGCGAGTGAGCAAGACTTCGTGCAGTACATGAAGGCGATGCAGCTGCCGCACCCGAAGAAGATCGACGAAGCGCTCCCCAACAATCTACGCAGCGGCATGCCCGAGAGTGGCCGCCTGCCCCAGGAGCCCGACTGGGCCGATCTGCATGTGAGTTTTGCCGGCATTCCCGAGGTGGAACCGGAATGGGTTGTCCAGAATCAGCCATCCGTGACCATCCTGGATGTGCGGGAGGCGGACGAGATGGGCGAGCCGGTGATTGGCCTGCACAACGCCCTGGTGATCCCGCTGAGCGTGCTGCGCGAACGCGTGGGGGAAGTGCCGAAGGACAAGCCGGTGGTGACGCTGTGCCGCTCGGGCAGGCGCTCGTCCATGGCCATCACGATTCTGAAGGCCGCGGGGCATGAACGCGTGGCCAATATCCACGGCGGCATCCTGCACTGGCACGATCAGTGAGTGGGCGGATTTTCCTGAGCTCGTGACAGTTTTTCAGTCAGCAGGTAGCTGAAGAAGCCCAGCACGATGATGATGCCGGCCACGCCAGCTTCGACAGGCCTGTTCACCGTGATGAAGGTCAGCGTCCACACCATGATGGTGCTGTAGATCAGCGGTGGCAGCGGATAGGCCCAGGTGCGATAGGAACGCACCCCTGGCACCCGGCCATCGCCCTCGCGGTGACGCAGTACAAAAACCCCCAGCACGGTGGCCAGCGAACTCAGGCCCAGAATGAACCCCGAAAACACCAGCACCGAATCGAAGGTGGACGACAGGATGAACAGCACTGCCAGTGCGCCCTGTGTGTAAATGGCGCGGCGCGGCACGCCGCCTGCGTTCTTGACCGCCAGCAATCTGAACAGACGGAAGTCCTCCCCCATCACCTGCAGCACCCGCGGGCCCGCCATCAGCATCGCGCTGACGGTGGAGATCAGCAGCAGCGACAGAATGCCTCCCATGAACATGGCCCCGGTGGGGCCGAAGGTGTTCTCGGCCACGATCACGCCTGCTTCCAGCTTGCCTTCCAGCAGGCTCATCGGCACTGCGTACAGGAATGTGGCATTGAGGGCCAGATACAAAACGATGACGATGGCTGTGCCGCCGATCAGCACCAGCGGCACCGAGCGTGCCGGGTTCTCGATCTCGCCGGTGATGTACGTGGCGGCGTTCCAGCCGGTGTAGGCATAGTTCACGTAGATCAGCGCCACGGCGAAGGCGCTGGACACGAGCAGAGCGCCATCCCCTGCGGAGGGCAGCAGATTGACTGTCTGCGGCGCTGTGACGGTAGTAGTGACCATGATGACGAACACCGCAATCAGCATGATCTTGATGATGGTGAACCAGTTCTGCAGACCGCCACTGGCTTTATGGTTGCGGCCGTGCACGAAGGTGATCACTCCCACCAGCAGCAGCGCCGCCACCTGGCGGTTGATCGGCAGCAGGTGCCCGGCGGCGGAATCCAGATAGGCTGCGAAGGTCATGGCAGCCAGCGCCGTTGGCGCCGCAAACCCGACCGTGAGCGACACCCAGCCCGATATGAACCCCACCGCCGGGTGATACAGCTGGCTCAGGAAATTGTACTCACCGCCTGAACGCGGCAGGCGACTGGCCAGCTCCGCATAGGTCAGTGCGCCACACAGTGCCATCAGTCCACCCACCAGCCACAGCATCAGCAGCACGAAGCTGGATTTGATGTCGAGAATCTGAAAGCCGATGCTGGTGAATACGCCGGTGCCCACCATGTTGGCGACGACGACGGCGATGGCGGTACCGGGGGTATAGCGATGCGTGTCAGGCATGGTGACGCGCCTTGCCCAGGACATAGACTTCGCGTGAGCGCGGGCGCGAGGCGTCGGGCTTGCGCACCAGCACTTTCTCGAAGTGCGCGCGCAGGGCCTTCAGATACTCTTCATAGCCTTCACCGTGGAATACCTTGGTGACGAAATTGCCGCCGGGCTTGAGGACCTGCACGGCCATGTCCAGGGCCAGCTCCACCAGATACATGGACGAGGCCTGGTCGGCGGCGTCCACGCCGCTGATGTTGGGTGCCATGTCGGACATGACCAGATCCACGCCGGCGCCATTCAGTGCGGTGCTGATCTGATCGAAAACAGTCTGTTCGGTAAAGTCCCCGAGGATGAAATCGACATGGGGAATCGGCTCCATGGGCAGGATGTCGGAGGCGATCAGGCGGCCCTTGCTGCCCAGCAGGGGGGCGACCACCTGGGACCAGCCCCCGGGCGTTGACCCGAGGTCAAGCACGATCATGCCGGGACGCACCAGCTTGTCCTTCTCGATCAGTTCCAGCAGCTTGTAACTGGCGCGAGAACGATAGCCGTCCACCTGAGCCTTCTTCACCCACGGATCGTTGACGTGCTCTTCCATCCAGCGATGGCTGCTCTTGGATCTCGCCATCGGACTTAGAGCTCCTGTCTGGTCGCGGACGGCAGGGGGCTCATTCCGAGAAGGCGCCGAGTATCTGGTTGCGACCCTGGGCCTTGGCGCGATAAAGCGCCATGTCTGCCTTTTCAATCAGCAGGTCGATGTTGCCGGTACTGTCCGAGTCACTGACGCCTCCGCTGAAGCTGCAGTGGAATTCCAGGTCCTTGTGGTTAAAGCAGATGGCCTCGAATTCCCGGCGCAGCTGGTCGAGTTTGCGCACGGCATTGGCCTCATCGGAATCGGGCATCACCACCAAATACTCCTCGCCGCCATAGCGACCGACGATGTCCGTGGTGCGCAAGGCGCGGCGCAACAGGTGCGCGAGGGTGGTGATGACGGTATCACCGACAGGGTGTCCGTAGGTGTCGTTGATGCGCTTGAACTTGTCGATGTCCAGCATGGCCACGCTGACGGTGTTCTTGTTGCGACGCGCACGGGCCAGCTCATGGCTGAGGCGGTCCTTGATCTCGGTGTGCTTCAACAGGCCTGTCAGACTGTCGCGGATCATCAGCTCCGCCAGCTGTCTAGCCCGTTTGGCGCGCATTAGAATCAAGGACACGAAGGGACGCTCCACCACTGGTTTGGTGATGAACTCGTCGCCTCCCGTTTTCAGGGCGATCATCTGGCGGCTGGCATCGAGCTCGCCCGACAGAAAGATGATGGGAATGTGAATCCACTGCTTGTGGAAGCGAATGACCTTTGCCAGCTCGATGCCACTGCACTGGGGCATGTTCAGGTCGATCACCAGCAGGTCGGGTTTGAATTCGTCAATCCCGGTCAGGACATCAACGGGATTGGTCACGCACTTGGCCGCGATGCCCCAGGATTCCAGCATTATGCGATGATGCTCCATGGAGAACACGTCGTCATCAATCAGCAGCACGCGATAGGGCGAGCGCGTCTGGTGTCGCATTACGCCTTCGAGGCTCGATTCCAGAGCGGGAATTCTGATGGGTTTGTTCAGAAAGGCGACCACTCCGTGGCGTGCGGCGTGCAGTTTTTCCACGAATCCGGAGTTGTCGCTGACCACCAGGATGGGAATCGCATCCATGCCGGTTTCTTGCATCGCATTGGCGGCCGCCGCGAGATTCGGGTCGGAAAAGGAACTGTATTCGGTGTCGATGATCAGGCCGTCCGGATGATCAGTCAGCGCGGCGACGGTGAGCAGCTTGACATCGACGAAAGTGGTCACCCGGTAGCCGAAGCTGGCCAGACCCAATTTGAGCAAGTCGCTGGTGGAAGGGTCGTCCTCCAGCACGTAGAGATGCAGGTCCTCCGGGCGGCGCGCAGCGCCATCGTCGCCGGTGACGGTCTCCACGCCTTTTTCCTGTCCAGGCGCTGCGGGCACATCGCCAGCCATCGTGGCTGCATTCTGCACCTGTTTCAGCGCCTTGCGGATGCGCTCGGCACTGCGCATCTGGCCTGCGAGTGCGTTGTCAAGAGTGGCCTCAAACGCTCGCAGTGCCAGGCCTGTCTGTTCATAGACGAAGGTCAGTGCGGAGCCAGCCAGGCGATGTGCGGTATCCCGCAGC
Organism: uncultured Gammaproteobacteria bacterium; assembly: GCA_903889815.1. GTDB lineage: Bacteria > Pseudomonadota > Gammaproteobacteria > Pseudomonadales > Pseudohongiellaceae > UBA5078. The sequence continues at coordinate 4,338 of CAISYX010000330.1, read as the reverse complement.
TGGGTCAGGAGAGATTGTTCAAGGCTTTCCAGGTCTGGCTGGGTGCTGCGCTGCAGCAGTGCCGAGATTTCGCCGCTCAGATTCTCGTGATGCTGCAGGCGCAGATCAGCCAATTCCTGCTGCAGGGTATCGATGTTGCTAGACATTGTGCTGAATCCAGATGCTGTGCAATCGTTCCGACAGAGTCATCGGGTCAAATGGCTTGATTATCACGTCGCAGGCGCCGAGAGCGCGATACCGCGCGATCTCCCGCTCCTGCACCTTGGCGGTCATGAAGACTACCAACACATTGCCGAGATCCGTCTCCTGCTTGAGATGCTCCAGCGTTGTTGGCCCGTCCAGCTCCGGCATCATGACATCCAGAAGGATCATTTGCGGTGCAAAGTGTTCTGCACATTGCAAAGCCTCTGCGCCGCTGCTGCAGCTCAGCAGGGTAAAATCGCCCACACGCTCCAAAGCGACCTGCGTAACGGCGCGGATGGCGTCATCGTCATCAACATGCATGATGCGCTTCAGCGCGCTCGGCGGGACGTGAGAGATTGAGATGCCGGTATTCCTGCGACTTGGCAATAATGGAGTATTTTCAAGCAATTCTAGTGTGCCTTGGCGCTCGCAGGCAAGCGTCACGCATCCTGCCGTGCGTGGCCTTGCGCTTCGTGTGTACAATGCGGGCCTACACTCTCCTCTGCCGGTGTCACCGGCCAGGTCCCTGCCATGATCCGCATCACCGAACTCGCTCTTCCACTCGGCCATTCTCCCGACACCCTGCGCGCAGCCATTCTGACGCGTCTCGGCATTGCTGCCCCGGACCTGCTGGACCTCAGCGTCTTCAAGCGCAGCTACGACGCGCGCAAGAAGAACAGCGAAATCTGCTTTGTCTACATTCTGGACGTCGCGGTGCGCGACGAGGACGCAGTGCTCACCCGGCTGGCCGGCGACCGCCATGTGGGACGCGCGCCCGACACGGCCTACTATCCGGTTGCGCAGGCGCCGCAGGGCTTGCTGGAGCGTCCGTTGATCATCGGTTTCGGTCCCTGCGGCTTGTTTGCCGCATTGCTGCTGGCGCAGATGGGGTTTCGTCCCATTGTGCTGGAACGCGGCAGGGACGTTCGCCAAAGGACCAAGGACACCTGGGCCCTGTGGCGCAAGAACACGCTGACTCCTGAGTCCAATGTGCAGTTCGGCGAGGGCGGGGCAGGTCTGTTCTCGGACGGCAAACTGTACAGTCAGATCAAGGACCCGAAATTCTATGGCCGCAAGGTCATGCACGAATTCGTCAAGGCAGGGGCGCCCCGGGAAATCCTTTTTGTCAGCAAGCCCCACATCGGCACCTTTCGTCTAACGGGGGTGGTGGCCGCGATGCGCGAAGAGATCATCGCGCTGGGGGGCGAAGTGCGGTTCGAGAGCCGTGTCGAAGACCTGCTGCTGGACAATGGCCGGGTGGCGGGGGTGACGCTCACCAGCGGAGAAACGCTGCACAGTCGTTACGTGGTGCTGGCGCTGGGGCACAGCTCCAGGGACACCTTCCGCATGCTGCACCGCCGCGGCGTGTTTCTCGAGCCCAAGCCCTTCGCCATCGGCTTTCGCATCGAACACCCGCAATCCCTCATCGACAAGGCCAGGCTTGGCAAGTACGCGGGGCATCCTGATCTGGGAGCAGCCGACTACAAGCTCGTGCACCATGCCCGCAATGGCAGGGCCGTCTACAGCTTCTGCATGTGTCCGGGCGGGACGGTCGTGGCGGCCACCTCGGAAGCCGGTCGCGTCGTCACCAACGGCATGAGCCAGTATTCGCGCAACGAGCGCAATGCCAATGCCGGCATCGTGGTGGGTATCAGCCCCGAGGAGGATTTCCCCGGCGGGCCCCTGGCGGGCGTCGAGCTGCAGGAGCGTCTGGAAGAACACGCCTTTGCGCTGGGCGGTGAGGACTATTGCGCACCGGGGCAACTGGTGGGCGACTTTCTGCGGCGCACGCCTTCCCGTGTCCTTGGCAAGGTGCAGCCCTCCTACCAGCCGGGCGTGCGACTGGGCGATCTCGCCAGTGCACTGCCGGCCTATGCCATTGATGCGATCCGCGAGGCGCTGCCGGTGTTCGGCAAGCAGATTCACGGCTTTGATCGCGACGACGCGGTGCTTACCGGCATCGAGACGCGCACGTCGTCGCCATTGCGCATTACCCGCGACAATGACTCCCTGCAAAGCCTCAACACCCGTGGCCTGTACCCGGCAGGTGAGGGGGCGGGTTACGCTGGCGGCATTCTCTCGGCCGGCGTCGATGGCATCAAGGTGGCCGAGGCACTGGCGCTGGCGATGCTGGCAGACAATTCACAAGAGGGCACGCGATGAGCCTGAGTCTCGACGACGTCAAGAAACTGCAGCAGAAGAAATACCGCAACGAATTCGGCTATTTCATAGCCGAGGGAGAGCATCTGGTGCTGGAGTTGCAGAAGGCAGCCCTGCACAAGGCGCCCCTGCGGGCCAGCGAGTTGTATGTGACACCGGCTTTCGCGCAGTGGGAATCGCCCCTGCGCAAACACCTGATCACCGCGAAGCAGATGAGCCAGATCTGCGACACCCACACGCCCCAGGGCATCGTGGCGCTGATTCCCCAGGCGGCTGTGCAGCAGGGCTGGGCGTTGCGGCCGGCAGGCGAACGGGCCATCTACCTGCACGAAATCCAGGACCCCGGCAATCTGGGCACCATTTTGCGCACCCTGGCGTGGTTTGGTGGCTTGCGCGCGCTGCTGGGGCCCAACTCAGTCGACCCGTTCAATCCCAAAACCGTGCGGGCCAGCATGGGAGCCCTGTTCCATGTGCCGATCGAGCAGGATGTGCCGCTGGAATCACTGCCACAGAACTACGCGCATCTGGCGTGTCTGGACATGCAGGGCGACGCCCTTGCCACGCCGGCCTTCCGCGACAGCACCTGCCTGATCTTCGGCAATGAGGCGCGGGGCGTGCCCCGTGTGCAGACCGCCGCACTGGGTGCTCGGGCGTTCATGATTCCGGGCAGCGGGGCGATTGAATCGCTCAACCTCGCCGCAGTCGTCAACATGTGTGCCTATGAACTGAGCCGGCCCGTCGCTGAGCGCTGAGCCTGCAAACCTTCGATGAAGGCCAGTGCCGGGCTTTGTGTGCGTTGACATTCTGTGAGCGAGCGTTCATGTTCGGCAGCACCATTTCAGACCCAGCCCGAACGCGAGTCAGACCTGGTTTTGCACCTCCCCCATTTACCCGACTGGAGAGAAGAAGATGTTCAAGAAGTCCCTCGGCACCTCCCGCCAACAGCCCCGTCAATTCCTGCGCGTGGCACTTGCCAGCGCAATCCTTGCCAGCCTGTCGTCGCTGGCACTGGCGCAGGGAGGCGCCGCCGGCCCTGCCGAGCATGCCGCTGTGCCGCCCGTCAACAACCTGCCCAATCCCTACGAGACCGTGCGCAACTGGAGCAATCCTCCTGCCGGCCGCACCTGGGGCTCGGTCAGCGCCATCAATATCGACGTCGATGGCCGTCACGTGTGGATCGGTGATCGCTGCGGCGCCAACTCCTGCGCAGGCTCTGACGTGGACCCAATCGTCAAGCTCGACCCGGATGGCAACGTCGTGGCCAGTTTCGGTGCTGGTCTGATTCTGTGGCCCCATGGCATGGACGTGGATCAAGAAGGCAATGTCTGGGTCGTCGACGCCCGTGCCGCTAATGCCCGCGAACTGGAAGCCAATCCCGGTGCCGCCGGCAAGGGCAATACCGTCCTCAAGTTCAGCCCGACAGGTGAGCTGTTGCTGACGCTGGGCACCCCCGGCGAGCTTGGCGACCCGCCCACCCATTTCACCGAGCCCAATGACGTGCTGGTGGCACCCGATGGCAGCATCTTCGTGGCCGAAACCCACGGCGCCCAGTTCCAGGACGCGCCTGGCCCTGACTCGAAGAGCCGGGTGTCCAAGTTCGCGCCCGACGGCACCTTCCTGATGAGCTTCGGCGAATGGGGCTTCGAGGATGGCCAGATGCGTTCGCCACACTCGCTGGCGATGGACTCCCAGGGCCGGCTGTTCGTGGCCGACCGCGGCAACCGCCGCATCCAGATATTTGATCAGCAGGGCACGCATCTGGACACCTGGTACCAGTTCAGCCGTATCAGCGGACGGTTCATGGACTACAATGACATGCTTTACGCCATCGACTCCGAGTCCGATCCGGACTACAACCCGGGCTGGCGCAAGGGTCTGCGGGTGGGCAATGCGCGTACCGGCGAAGTGCTGTACTTCGTGCCCGAGCACGTCTCCGAGCGCGCTTCGGGCATGGGTGGCTATGGCTCCATGGGCGAGGGCGTGACCGTCGATCGT
>CAISYX010000329.1 GCA_903889815.1 uncultured Gammaproteobacteria bacterium | reverse complement strand
GGCCAGTTTGTTGACCCAGACTTTGTCACCATCCAGCAGAGTGGGTTGCATGGAGCGCCCGGAAATTGAGTTCAGATCAGCGATGGCACTTTTGAAGAACACGATGCTGAGAAGCAGGAACAGAAATTTTTTGTTCTCTTGCCAGAATGCTGACAGGTACTTCTTCATGTTCATGGAATTTCCTTGCTGCTGGACATTGCCGACTCGCCACTGCGCTACTCAGGAGGCCGACAATAGGCGATTGCCACGCTGCAAGTCAATCAACCCTCTGTGGCGTCTGGCCTGGGTGAGAAACACTAGCCAAAGGACGCTGGTGCCTGCGGGACGATTCTTATACGCTTGTCCTTGAGCACTGCCTCCCTGACCTCCTGCAAGCACGAGCGCGTCTGCCATGCCACTGAGCCAATTTCATGCCGTTGCCCGCGACTGGTTCCTGCAGCGTTTCGGGGCGCCTACCCAGGCGCAGGCGCAGGCATGGCCGGCCATCAAGTCTGGACGGCACACGCTGATTTCAGCGCCAACCGGCAGCGGCAAGACCCTGGCGGCCTTCTACGCGGCCATAGACGATCTGTTGCAGCAGGCGCAGGAAGGTCCGCTGCCCCGCGCCACCCGCATTCTGTACATTTCCCCGCTCAAGGCGCTGAGCAACGACATTCACCGCAATCTGGAAGTGCCCCTGCAGGGACTCGCGGATCTGCTGCGCGAGCGCGGCGCTGCGGCGGCCGACATCAGTGTTGCCGTGCGCACGGGTGACACTACCCCCACCGAACGCCAGCGCATGTTGCGCGCGCCGCCCCACATCCTTGTGACCACCCCGGAATCCCTCTACCTGCTGCTGACCAGTGAGGGCGGGAGGCAGATGCTGCGCACGGTGGGTACCGTGATCGTCGACGAGATCCACGCACTCCTTGGAGACAAGCGCGGGTCTCACCTTGCGCTTTCGCTGGAGCGCCTGGAGAGCATCGTGGTGCGGCCCTTGCAGCGTATCGGGCTCTCCGCCACGCAACGCCCCCTGTCCCTGGTGGCGGATTTTCTGACTGGCAATCGCCCGGACCAGCCCTGTGTCGTCGTCGACTCGGGGCATCGTCGCGCCATCGATGTGACGCTGGAAGTGCCGGGGTCGCCCTTGTCGGCGCTCATGAGCAACGAGGTCTGGGACGAACTGTACCAGCGGCTTGTGCAGCTGATCGAGACGCACGAGACCACCCTGGTGTTCGTGAACACGCGGCGGCTCTCGGAGCGGCTCGCCCTGGCACTGACCGAGCGTCTGGGCGACGGCCTGGTCAGCTCACACCACGGCAGCATGAGCAAGGAACATCGCCATCTGGCAGAGCAGAAACTGAAAGACGGGCATCTGAAGGTGCTGGTGGCGACAGCCTCCATGGAGCTGGGCATTGATGTGGGCTCCGTGGATCTGGTGGTGCAGTTTTCCTCGCCCAAGAGCATCGCGAAATTCCTGCAGCGTGTGGGGCGCAGCGGCCACTCGGTGCGGGGCACGCCCAAGGGCATTCTGTTCCCTCTGACGCGGGATGATCTGGCGGAGTGTACGGCCCTGCTCAACAGCCTGCGCGAAGGCGATCTCGACCGCATCCTGATGCCGGATAAGCCTGTGGACATTCTCGCGCAGCAGATTGTGGCGGAAGTCGCCTCGTCCCAGGGAGAGGACGGCGGCGAAGGCAGCTGGAGTCTGGACGCGCTGTATGCGCTGTTCGTGCGGGCGCATCCCTATCGCGACCTTTCCCGCGAGGCGTTCAACGGCATCGTGCAGATGCTGGCCGATGGCTATTCCACGCGCCTTGGTCGCAAGGGCGCGTATCTGCATCTGGACGTCATCAACAACCGGGTCAGCGCCCGCCGCAATGCCCGCCTGACAGCATTGACCAACGGTGGCGCCATTCCGGACATGTTTGACTATCAGGTGGTACTGGACCCGGACGACACCGTCGTGGGCACGCTCAATGAAGACTTTGCATTGGAAACATTGCCCGGCGACATTTTCACGCTTGGCAGTCACAGCTGGCAGCTGCTGCGGGTAGACGGGCTGAAAGTACGGGTGCGCGATGCTCAGGGCGCACGGCCTACCATTCCTTTCTGGTTTGGCGAAGGACCGGGGCGTACCCGGGAGCTTTCGCTGTCGGTGTGTGCCCTGCGGGAAACCATCGATGGATTCCTGCAGGACGATTCTGCCGCCAATGCGGTGCAGTGGCTGAAGGAAGCGTTGCGTCTGCCAGCCTCTGCCGCCCAGCAGCTTGTGGATTATCTGCAGGCTGGGCGCAATGCGCTGGAAGTCATGCCGACGCAAAAGACCCTGGTGATGGAGCGCTTTTTTGACGAGGTGGGCGACATGCACGTCGTCATTCACTCGCCCTTCGGCAGTCGCCTCAACCGCGCCTGGGGGCTGGCACTGCGCAAGCGTTTCTGCCGCACCTTCAACTTCGAGCTGCAGGCTGCTGCCAACGAAGACAGCATCGTGATTTCTCTGGGCTCGGTGCACAGTTTTCCCTTGCAGGAGGTGTACGCCTATCTGCAGAGCGCAAGCGTGGAGGACGTGCTGGTGCAGGCGCTTCTCGACGCCCCCATGTTCGAAGTGCGCTGGCGCTGGAATGCCACCCGGTCGCTGGCCATCCAGCGCAATCGCAATGGCAAGCGCGTGCCGCCGCAGTTTCAACGCATGGACGCCGAGGACCTGGTGGCCCACGTGTTCCCCGATCAGATCGCCTGTTTCGAGAACATCCAGGGCAAGCGCGAGGTGCCCGAGCACCCGCTGGTGCAGCAGACCATCCACGACTGCCTGACTGAAGCCATGGACATCGAAGGGCTCAAGCAACTGGTGAGCGACATCGAGAGCGGCGCACTGACATTGATCGCCCGCGACCTGCGCGAGCCTTCGCCATTTGCACAGGAGATCATCAACGCCCGTCCCTATGCCTTCCTGGACGATGCGCCCTTTGAAGAGCGGCGCACCAATGCCATCCGCAACCGCAGCTGGCTCGACCCTGCCGAGGTGCAGTCCTACAGCGTGCTGGACGAAGCGGCGATCGCCCAGGTGCGCGAAGAAGCCTGGCCACTGGTGCGCTCGGTCGACGAACTGCACGACGCGCTGTACTCCCTCGCGTATGTGACGGCAGCCGAGGCGCAGCAGCACGGCTATGCAGGGCACCTGCACGCACTGGTGAGCGCAGGCCGTTGCTGTCTGGTGGAAACCGGCATGGCGCAGTTCTGGGTAGCGGCCGAGCGCCTGCCCTTGTTGCGAACGCTCTATCCCAAGGCCGTCTGTGAACCATCACTCGCGTTGCCGCCCAGTCTGCTCGAGGAAACATGGGAGGACGATGCCGCCCTGCGCGAAGTGCTGCGCCGGCGTCTGGAAGGACTGGGTCCTGTCACCTCGGACCGGTTGGTTGCAGAGCTCGGTCTGCGACCGGTGCTGGTGGAGGTCGCACTGCTCGGGCTGGAAACGGAAGGCTTTGCGTTCCGCGGGCAGTTCTCGACGCTGCTGCAGGGATCAACACAGTGGTGTGAACGGCGTCTGCTGCAGCGCATACATCGCTACACCATCGATTCCCACCGGCAGAGCATCAAACCCGTGTCGCTGCAGTCCTATATGCGGTTCCTGTTCGACTTGCATGAAGTGCGCGTGCAGCGGCTTCCTGCGCGCCCCGTCCTGGTGCCAACCTCTTCCGATGGTCAAGGGCTGCTGCAGCGCACGCTCGCGCGGCTGGATGGTCTGAGCGCACCGGCCACGCTGTGGGAATCTGATGTTTTCCCGTCGCGGATCAGCGGCTATGATCCGTCCTGGCTGGATGTGTTGTGCATCAGTGGCCGGCTGGTCTGGGGGCGGCTTGTGCGGCCCGGGCTGAAGGCTGGCGCGCTGGCAGACGCCTCACGCAAGCCAGGGCCGGTCAAGGGCACACCCATCACGCTGTTGCAGCGCCAGAATCAGGATGTCTGGGATGCCCTCGCACGGGCGGCTGACCCGGTCAGTGCGGCGGACGAAGCACCTCTGAGTTCCCTCGCCGCGCGTATCGAAACAGACATCCGCCAGCATGGCGCCAGCTTTTTCGAGCAGATCTCGCGGCGCACGCAGCTGCTGCGCAGCCAGCTGGAGCAGGGCCTGGCCGAACTGGTCAGCGCCGGTCGCATTACCAGCGACAGCTTCACAGGTCTGCGAGCCCTTCTCACGCCCGATGCCCGCAAGCCTGGAGGGCATGCCAATGGCCGTCGCCGCGCCACGTTCGGAGTGGAAGATGCAGGGCGCTGGTCCCTGCTGCGGGATGACCACCCGGCGCCGGCAGTGGCGACTGAAGAGTGTCCGCTGAACGACGAGCAGTTGGAGCGCCTGATCATGATCTACCTGGCGCGCTGGGGGGTGCTGTTCAAGCGCGCTCTGGAACGTGAAAGTGCGGCGCCGTCCTGGCGTTTGCTCCTGCGCAAACTGCGCACCCTGGAGTTGCAGGGCGTCGTGCGCGGCGGACGTTTCATCGCCGGCATCAGCGGTGAGCAGTTTGCGCTCCCGGACACTGTCACTGCGCTGCGCCAGTTCGGCAAGAATCAGGATGCTGCCCAGCGCAGCACCGAATATGTCAGTCTGGCGGCTGCCGATCCGGTGAACCTGCTGGCCATCGTTCTGCCAGAAACCCGTTTGCCGCGCCTGGCCCGCAACCGCATTCTGTATCGGGACGGCCTGCCGCTGGCCGTGCTGGAAAACAACAAGGTCAGGTTTCTGCGCGAGGTAGAGCCTGACGTACAATGGCAATTGCAACAGGTCTTGCAGCAACGGGAATTCCCGTCGCGGCTGCGGGCATACATCGGTAAGTGAACCAGGCACTCGCTGCCAGACAAGGATCTCCATGACGCTACTCTTTGCACTCGACATCCCTGCCGTTCCCATCGTGGGGCGTCCGGAACAGTTTCCCGTCAATCGCATCTACTGTGTGGGGCGCAACTACGCGGCGCATGCGCGGGAGATGGGCGCGAATCCAGAGCGCGAATCGCCCTTTTTCTTCAGCAAACCTGCCAACGCCATCGCTCAGAATGGCGCCGCGCTGCCTTATCCGCAGCGCACCCGGGACTTGCACCACGAGGTTGAGCTGGTGGTGGCGCTGGCGGGCGATGCCCTGGCAGCCAGGGGCGAGTGTCTGTCCCTGGCGGAAGCGCTGGCCGCCGTGTTCGGCTATGGGGTGGGAATTGATTTCACGCGCCGAGACCTGCAGGCAGAAGCCAAAGACAAGGCAAGACCATGGGACACGGCCAAGGGCTTTGACGACTCCGCCCCCATGACCGCACTCACTCCGGTAGCAAAGGCGGGAGACCTGTCCGACGCGCACATCACGCTGCATGTCAATGGCGAGCTGCGGCAGGAAGGCCACATCAGCGACCTGATCTGGAATATCCCGGAACTGGTAGCGGAACTTTCCACTTACTACCGGCTGCGACCCGGCGACCTGATTTTCACAGGAACTCCGGCGGGCGTGGCTGCAGTGGTGCCAGGCGATGTGCTGGAAGGTCGAGTGGACGGGCTTGAGACACTGAAGATCAGCATCGGGCCCGCGCTCAGAAGCTGAAGAAGCTGCTTGTTGAGAGATAGAGAATGCCGGCACTCAGGCCGGTATAGAACAGAAAGCGCCCCGGCTGACTGCGAAAACTGTCGAACAGCGTCGGGGCTGCACCCTGCCGGCGCTGTTCCTGATATTCCTCGCGCATCCGGCGTGTACGCTCCTGCTGGTAGTCGGTCAGCAAAGTCAGCGCTCGCGCGTGCTGCGCGTCGTCACGCAGCCACAGCGCCGGCATTGAGATGCCCCAGTTGCCGGGCGTTGTCTCGTAGAAATCGATGCCATTTTCCTCCAGCAATGCGCGTACATCGTCCGCTTCGTCATCAGGCACGTGACGCAATCTGAACAACAATGTGGCCATGCTGGCTTCCTTGGAGGAGTGTCGGAGGCATGCTACCTTCTCCTTCGCAATACTGTAAATCACTCGGGGACTGACCTCATGCTCGGAAATTTGATAGCTCTCACCGCGCGCAAGCGCCTCGCGCGTCCTCTGGGTGCCGGCATGCTCGCGCTGCTCTGCCTTGCGCCCTGGCATTGGGTGCTGGCACAGAGCGCCGTGTGGGTCGCCACGTCGGGAAATGAGAAGGTTTATCTGGGGGGCACCGTGCATCTGCTGCGTCCTTCCGACTACCCACTGCCCGAACCTTTCGAGAAGGCTTATCAGGATTCAAGCGCGGTGTATTTCGAAACCGATATTGCCGGCATGAGCGACTTTGCCGTGCAGGCCCGCATGATGCAGGAGTTGCTGTACAGCGATGGCCGCACACTGCAGACGGTGCTCGATGCGCCCACCTATGCGGCGCTTGCGGCCCATGTCTCTTCAACAGGGCTGCCCATGCAGATGATGGAGCGGTTCAAGCCTGGCATGCTCGTCAGCACGCTGCAGGTCATCGAGTTCCAGAAGATGGGTTTTACGCCGCAGGGTGTCGATGCCTACTTCAATTCCCGTGCGCTGGGCGATGGCAAGCAGGTGGGGGAGCTGGAGTCGATCGACGATCAGATCGGTTTCATCGCCAACATGGGAGAAGGCAATGAGAGCGAGTTCGTGCTTGCGTCGCTGGACGACATGCAGGAAATCGAGACCGCGATGGAGCAGATGATTGCAGCCTGGCGCAGTGGTGACAACGCGACGCTGGAAGCCTTGTTCGTTGCTGACATGAAAGAGGAATATCCGACACTCTATGAGGCGTTGCTGGTGCGCCGCAATTCCGCATGGATCGCTATCATCGAGACTTTGTTCGAGAACCAGGGCAATGAGTTCGTCCTGGTGGGCGCGGCACATCTGGTAGGGGAAGATGGACTGCTGAGTCTTCTGGAGAAAAAAGGCTTCGAGATTTCGCGAGTAGAGTGACCTGGGCAGGGTTCAACCACCGGCGTGCTGACACAGCAAGTCGAAAAAGGCGCGGGCAGCGCGGCTCATCTGTCGTTGCCGGTGATAGACGCAGTCGAGATTGCGTGTGAGCGCTATGGCACCTTCGGTGGCATAGCCTGCAGAAATCAGTGCCTTGATGGTTTCCAGATAATTGGTCGACAGCTTGATCTTGAGACAAAGTCCGTTGCGGGCGAACAGATCTTCCATAAGGTATGGGAACAGATTGTGTCGTTCTGCTCCAGCACTTCTGTAATGATTCCCAGATCGCAATGCCCCTTCAGCACCTCTGCGTAAGCCTCCTCGGAATCCATGAAACGGATGTCCAGTTCCACGCGCGGAAACCGTTCCGAGTACTCGCGCAGAAGATGTGGCAGCCGGTGCAGTCCAATGTGATGACTGGTAATGAGTTTCAGCTGACCCTTGGTCTCCCCGTCGAGATCCGCAAGGGCCTGACGTGCGCTGTCCATGCGCGACAGAATGGCTTCTGCGACTGCCACGAATGCTCTCAGATTCTGTGTGTCCATGCAGGACCGCAAGTAGAGGGAGAAATTCGACTGTGAATCAGGCGTTGCTCTTGTGACTCAGGACGATCTGACGCGGCCCCGTCGTGGTGGTTTGACCGCTGATTCCAGAGGGGATCAGTTTGACTTTGCCCCCGGATTTGAGGAACGCTTCGACGTGTTCTGACAGATTGATACGATTGTCTGCTGCGGGGTCCTTCTTGGGTTTGGTAGCCATGGCAATACCTGATCTCGTCGTGTAAAAGGTCGGGCATTATACACAGAATGCCGGTGCATCGTAACGACGGGTCTGAATGTCAGGCGTTACGGCGACGCTTGCGGGAGAAAAGCTCTCCATCAGTGTCTGCGGGGAGGTCTCCCAGCAGCTCATCGATCGATACCTTGTAGACCACTTTGACTTTGGCCAGCAACTCGATTTCGAGGTGGCAACCATAGTTTCGCGAGGTTTCAATGTCTTCCAGCTGCTTGCGCGAGACGCCCAGAAGGGCTGAACCTTCGCTCATCGAATGCCCGGCGAGAAGGCGCAGGAGACGGATCTGCTCTTTGATGCGGATTGTCAGTGGTGAGAACTTGGCTTGTCGGTGTGGCATGCGTTGGTATCTTTATCCTGTGGCCTTGCAGGAGACTTGCTGATCAATATCAGTGAGTTACCCGCCATTTTAAGAGCTATCCCAGCATTAATCTGCCGAATCAGCTTGGACTATCCTGCGATCGTGCAATGGCCTAAACAATAATGCTTGAACAAAATTTAGTCAAACAACGAAGGCCTGCGTGGAAGTGGCGCGGGGACAGTGCTGTCTTGTCGCTTGGGAAGTTTGCTAGAATCGCGTCCATTCTTTGCAGCAACCAGTGCAGGTAGACCATGGCCAGAAAACCGAAAGAACCGACACAAACAGTCCCGGCAGCCCTCACCATTGGCGCTGACTGCGTCGTGGCGTTTCATTACAAGCTTTGCGAGGTTCTGCCGGATGGCAGCAAGTCTGGGTGGCTTGAACAATCCGAAGGGCGGCAGCCACTGCTGTACCTGCACGGACATGCCAATGTGATTGCAGGATTGGAACAGGCAATGGCCGGCAAGAAAGCGGGAGACAGCCTGGAGATTACGCTTGCCCCAGAGGAGGCCTACGGACCTCGTCGGTCAAACTCCATTATTCGCGTGCCAATCAAGCATCTGCACCTGCCCACGGAACAGAAGCCTCTGATGCCTGGCGTCATTGTAGGGGTGCAGACTGATCAAGGCGTTCGCAGCGCGCTGATCGTCAAGGCGGGACGCTTCAATGTCGATATTGACACCAACCACCCTTTTGCTGGCCGGACGCTCCACTACTCGCTGGACATCGTCGAGGTGCGCAAGGCAACGCCCATGGAAATCACGCACCGTCACGCACATGGCGCCGGCGGGCACCATCACTGAAGTCAGTGCGCCTCAGGCTTGAGGCGCCGTCAGCTGCGTAATCATTTTGCGATTGGTGACGACTTCGTAGAAGCGCTCGTCCGAGACATGGCCCTCCACCAGGGCCTCGTTCTTCCAAAGCCTCACGCGTCCTTCCCGAATCACCAGATCATGTGACTTGCCGTTCACGTCAGGAAATTTTCCGACGTGCAGCGCCACGCCTTCACCGTTGATGCGCACGCTGACGCGCTTGAGCACGATTTCCTGCTGCAGCTTTTCGAAGCCAGCGTTATCCAGAAGAATGCCGTTCACATTGTAGCGAATGGTGTTCTGGCCCTTTTCCCCTCTGCCCGGTTCGCCGTCGGCCAGCGCGAACACTTCCACATTGAAGACGCCCGGCTGGATGATGCGCCGCAGCTTCCAGGTGCAGGAAGACAGACGATCTGCCTTGCCGATGGCGCCCGAGATCATGATGGGTTTCTCGTCATCATAGAGAAACAGAGGCGCTGCCGGGGCATAGCAAAGTCCGATGCCCAGTTCCAGCTTGGGAAGGCCCATCTGCTCGGAATGCAGGTTGTTGGCGTGCACCACGTTGAGCATGGCTTTGGCCAGGCCGCAGGCCCTGGCAACTGCGAACCATTGTTGCGGGCTCTTTTCATGCTCGAGGAGACTCAGGATGACGGCGTCACCTTCGATGAACACTTTACTGGCTCCGTAAACGGCCAGCAGCGCATTGATCGGGCTGAAGAAGCGCAGACTGAAGTACGATGCCGGATTCAGAGCCTTGGCCTGCAATTCTTCCGTGACAGTCGTGGAGCCACGCACATCCGCCTTGATGATGGCGTGATGCACGATACGGTCCTGATCGTCCTGTTGTTCGCTGGAGGTCAGCAGCGCATAAAGCGAGTTGGCCTTGCGTGACAGCTTCAGCTCTTCTTCGCTGCGCAGTATGCGCAGTCGGTTGAAGGCGCGGTGAGCCAAACGTAAATATTTGAGGTGGCGGCGGAAACGACAGATGTCCTGCAGAATGCCGAGCGTGCTCTCCAGTGCCCGCGGGCCTGCCTCCAGCTTGACCTGACCGATGGCCTCGCCAAACAGCTTCAGCTGCGCCTATGTAAAGGTATGGCCGTTGAGTGCTCGGGCCTGCAGCCTCTTTGCATCGATCTGGCCGCACAGGTACTGACAAAGGAAGCGAGTTTCGATTTGTTCTGCCAGTGCCGGCGACCACAGTCGCTTGACGTGACGTGAGGCGATCAGCATGGTAAACAGGCGCTGCTTGCGCCACTGCCGAGTGACACTGGCGAGTACCTGGCGCCTTTTGCTGACAGGCTTGCGGGCCTCCCACCAGGCCCCCCAGCCGGCGTTGCGACGGGTTTCCAGCAACGCTTCGGTCTGGCGACCAATGTCGAACAGTGCTGTCAGATTCTCTGGCGTTTCCAGCCAGGAGAAGTCCTCCGTAAGTACGTTCTTCATGTCACTGGCCAGGCCCATGAATTTCTGCGTCTGAAACAGCCCGCCCATTTCGTCATAAAGCTCGGGAGTGCCGCTGCCGGGAGCCGCCATCAGCGGTGCAATGCTCAACTCTGGAATGTGCAGTCCCAACAGAGTCTCCACGCCATCATTCAGCGAATTGAATCCGGCATCCTCGCCATCGCCCCCCCAAAGGCGGTACTGGTCGATCAGGAAGGCGTTTGCCCCTGGTTCACTTGAGCACAGCATCGGGTTGAGCCGCAGATCCAGCACATTGTGCGAGTCCATCGGCATGTACTGCGTGCGCACTTCCGCGAGCTGCCGCGACTCCACGCGCTCCAGCTGGGCAAAGAGCTGGCTGTTCACATTGAAAAGGATGGCGTCGTAATTCTTCTGCAGCCAGAACAGGCGCTGGTTGGTCAGCAGGGCGTTGGCGGACGAACGCTCCTGAGACTCCGAGGTGCGCGCCTTCAGTCTGTCAATCACCTCGTCGAGCTGGGCGCGTGTGGTCACCAGAATGAACTTCAGCAGGGCAAATTCCAGCAGCTGGATACTGTCGCGGCTCAAGTCTGTCTTCACGCGGTGCAGCAATCCGGTCATCACGTCGAGATAGCTTGCGCGCAACGCGTTGAAGGGGACGCTGAAATCCACCGGCTGCGCGTTCTGCGTGGTGGCCTGCTGGGTCAGCGCCGTTGCCAGGCGCCTGACATCGGCAGCAAAGCGGGGGCTGATGCGCACATCCACATGGTAGTTGTTGACCCCCTTGCGCAGGTCGCCCAGATTGATGCTCAGCGGCGGGAGGAGTGACAGCGTGTCGATATTGGTAAGCGTCATAAGTCTCTTGCTGGCGGGTCGAATGGACAGAAGCATTGCAACAGCTCGGAGGACGGTCTGATCTTTCCAAATTTGCACAGGGAAGTCCAGCCAGCACACCGTAGCTGCCCGCGTGTAGGCAAGCTTCCGGAGCCTGTGCTATCGTCGGGCCGCGCCGATCGCGGCACGCAGACATAATTCAAACAAAAGCGAAAAAGGGAGAGCACAGCATGCATCCGGAGAATCCAGATCGACGAAAGCTTCTGAAGGGAGCACTCAATACAGGTGTCGTGACCCTTGGGGCCATGAGTTTTCCTAACTGGATGATGCCTGCCCTTGCTCAAGGCGAGGTGGATGTGCCCTTCACCGATGTTCCCGACACCTTCAATCCGCAGCCCGTTCGACCGGGCGCCACGCATTTTCTCGATACGCGCCGTATCAATTCCTTCTACACCGACAATGATGACTTCTACCTCGTGCAGCACTACGGTCAGCCGGAAGTGGACAATGCAAGCTACCAGCTGAACGTGACAGGACTGGTGGATCGCCCGCTGAGTTTTTCCCTGGAGCAGCTGCGCAGTCGTCCCGTCATCGAAAAGGACGTCGGCTTTGAGTGCGGCGGCAACGGCAATCGCCTCTTTCACGGTCTGATCGGCAATGCCACCTGGCGCGGTGTCAGCCTGCGCGACATCCTCACGGAAGCAGGCATTCAGCCAGAAGGCAAGGAAGTGGTGTTTTTCGGCGCTGACATCGGTGAAGAAGAGATTCGCGGACGCAAGGTGCCCAAGGCCTTTGCGCGCAGCATGTCGGTGGAAGACGCCATGAACGAGAACAACCTGCTGGCCTTCGAGATGAATGGTGAACCGCTGCCGCATTTCCACGGCAAGCCCGTCCGCCTGCTGGCGCCCGGGTGGTATGGCGTGGCCAACGTGAAATGGCTGACGCAGATCCACGTGCAGGATACGCGCTACATGGGGCGCTTCATGGGCCGTGATTACGTTACCCTGAAGCGGGAAGTCGTGGGCGGCACGGAGCGCTGGGTGGAAAACTCGGTGGCGAAAATGAATCTGAAGTCAGCCATCGTCCGCGTCACGCGCAATGGCAATGCCCATACTGTTCGTGGTTTCGTGCTCAATGACGGCACTCCGCTGCGCAGCGTGGAAGTCAGCATCGACAACGGACCCTGGCAACAGGCAACGCTGGACCCCGAAGCCTCGCAGTTCTCGTGGAAGCTGTTCAGCTTCGACTGGCAGGGAGCGCAGCCCGGCGAACACACTCTGGTGTCACGTGTCACTGACAGCAATGGTCGCGTGCAGGGCACGGCGGAAGAGCTGCCAGAGCGAGTGAGTTACTGGGAAGAGTTCGGCCAGTTTCCCCGGCGTGTAATGATAGGAGGCTGAGCCATGTCCACGTATCTGGTGCTCACGGTCATTGGTGATGACAAGCCTGGTCTCGTCGAGATGCTGGCCGATACCGTCGCCCGGCATTCCGGCAACTGGCTGGAAAGCAACATGTCCCACCTGGCTGGCAAGTTTGCCGGCATTCTGCGCGTCAGTGTGGCTGATGCGCATGCCGACGCCTTGATTCAGGACCTGCAAAAATTGTCCTCGGCGCTGAAACTGGTGGTGGAGAAAGTCCGCCTGAGTGATGCTCCGACACGCCAGCGTTCGCTGCGGCTGACGCTGGTAGGCAATGACCGGCCAGGCATCATCAAGGAGATTTCCCGCGCACTGGCACTGCAGCACGTGAATGTGGAAGAACTGGCGACGCAATGCACCGCTGCGCCCATGTCGGGCGAATCCCTCTTCAATGCGCAGGCGGAACTGAAGGTGCCCGCCGACCTGGACGTGCGCGCCCTGCAGCGCCAGCTGGAACAGCTGGCGGATGATTTGATCGTTGAGATTGCACTGGTGTCGCTGCAGTGAGCTGCGCCAAGGGGGTCGGTACTCACCCGCGCAGGGTGATGATCTCCCAGCCCCTGGCCTCGGCGATGCCACGCAGGGTGTCATCGGGATCCACAGCGACTGCGCGTGTGGCGCGCTCCAGCAGCGGCAGGTCATTGAATGAATCGCTGTAGAACACACTGTCCTCCATGCCAAGCGGCGCCATGCCAGGCGTGCCTCGGGCGTTGTGTGACTCCAGCCACTGTGTCAGCCGCTGCACCTTCCCCGCCTGGAAACTCGGAATACCAACGATACGACCTGTAAACTGGTCATCGGCAAGTTCCAGATCGGTGGCGATCAAGGCGTCCACTTTCAGTCGTTCTGCAATCGGTTCCGTAATGAAGCGGTTCGTTGCTGTAATGATCAGACAATAATCACCACGCAGGCGATGGGTTTCCAGCAGCGCTTCGGCAGCAGGCAGCATCATCGGTTCGATGAAGTCGCGCATGTAGTCGCGGTGCAGTGCCTCGCGCTGCGCACGTGACATGCCTTGCAGTGCGCTGACCACGAATTCGGTATAGGCCACCATGTCCAGGCCGCCATTCTTGTATTGCTGGTAGAAGTAGTCATTGCGCGCCTTGTGCTGCACGGCATCGACAAGCCCTTTACTGATGAGAAAGTCCCCGAAAGAGTGATCACTGTCGCCGCGCAGCAGCGTGTTGTCGAGGTCGAAAATGGCAAGAGTCATGGGCCTGATGTCCGGCGGATGCGTGAATGGGCGGGCATTATAACCTGTGCAGTGTGCGGCCGTGCCAGCCCCGTCGGCCGATTCCCGGCATCCCGTTGAACAACCCTTCGCAGTTGTGAAACAATGCCGGTGATGCTTTTCAACGACAGGAACCGGTTGCGCGATGATAGATTCTCAAGGGTTCAGACCAAATGTCGGCATCATCATCTGCAACACGCGCGGCCAGTTGTTGTGGGCCAAGCGCATTGGCCAGGAGGCCTGGCAGTTCCCCCAGGGTGGCATCCGCCATGGTGAGCGGCTGCAGCAGGCCATGTTTCGCGAATTGAAGGAAGAAGTCGGGCTGGAGGCTGCCGACGTGCAGATACTGTCCTCCACCAAAGGATGGTTGTATTACCATCTTCCCAGGAACCTGATTCGCCAGAATACCAATCCCACGTGCATTGGCCAGAAGCAGAAATGGTATCTGCTCGGACTGCGTTCCGAAGATCAGAAGATCAATCTGGCATCCAACAACAGTCCCGAGTTCGATGACTGGCAATGGGTAAGCTTCTGGTACCCTCTCAGTCAGGTCATCGACTTCAAGCGTGAAGTCTACCGCCAGGCGCTCAAGGAGCTGGTGAAGCCCCTGAATCAATTCGTACGCACCTGACGGAACCCTCAACATGCTTGAACGATTGCGTGAAATAGTCCAGGAGGTAAACACTGCGAAGGACCTGCAGTCTGCCCTCAATGTCATCGTTTCCCGAGTGCGGGATGCCATGAACACACAGGTGTGCTCCGTCTACCTGCTGGATTCCGAGATCAACAGCCACGTGCTAATGGCGACTGAAGGGCTCAAGAAGTCAGCGGTTGGCCATGTCAGTCTGCAGCTGGGGGAAGGCCTGGTCGGCCTGGTCGCCAGAAATGCCGAGCCGGTCAATCTGCAAGACGCGCAATCCCACCCCAGCTATCATTACTTGTCTGAAACCGGCGAAGAGCAGTTCAGCTCCTTTCTGGGTGTGCCCATCATTCACCATCGCAAGGTGCTGGGTGTGCTCGTGGTGCAACACCGTGCAAAGCGCAGCTTCGATGAAGGCGAAGAGGCCTTCCTGATCACCTTGTCTGCCCAGCTGGCAGGCGTGATTGCCGCGGCCGAAGCCACGGGCGCGATTCAAGGCATTAGTCCCTCGGGCCAGCGCAAGTCTGACACCAGTTTCAGCGGCGTCGCCGGCTCCACGGGCGTGGCTATCGGCCGTGCCGTGGTTGTGTTTCCGCCAGCTGACCTGGACCTTATCCCCAATCGCGCCTGTGCCGATGTCGAAAAGGAAGTGGAATTCTTCAACGGCGCGCTGCAGGCCGTGCGCGATGACATGAGCCGGCTGGCCACGTCTCTTGAGAATCGACTGCGCCCGGAAGAGCGCGAGCTGTTCGCGGTCTACCTGCGCATGCTGGATGACGACGCGCTTGGCAAGGAAGTGCAGGATCGCATCCGTCTCGGCAACTGGGCACAAGGGGCGCTGGCCGATGTGGCGAAGGATCATGTCCGCACGTTCGAGCTGATGAAGGACCCCTACCTGCGCGAGCGTGCCGCCGACATCAAGGATCTGTGCAGCCGCGTGCTGTTTTATCTGCAGGATCAAGACGTCGTGAAGGCAGAGTATCCCGACGATACCATCCTGGTGGGTGAGGAACTGACAGCGGCAATGCTGGCCGAAGTGCCCAAGGAAAAGCTGCGGGGCCTGATCTCTGTGAAAGGCTCGGGCAACTCGCATGTCGCCATTCTGGCCCGCACCATGGGCATCCCCACGGCGATGGGCGTGGTGGATTTGCCCTATCGCCAGCTGGACGGACGCGAGCTGATCGTCGACGGCTACAACGGCCAGGTCTACAGCAACCCTTCGGACAAGCTGCGCAACCGCTACCGGGAAGTCATCAAGGAAGAGGAGCAGCTGATCAAGGGGCTGGAAGGCCTGATCCATCTGCCCTGCGAGACGCCCGACCATCATCGAGTGAATCTGTGGGTGAACACCGGTCTGATGTCGGACGTAGTGCGTTCCCTTGACCACGGCGCCGAAGGTATCGGCCTGTTCCGCACCGAAGTGCCCTTCCTGCTGGCGGAACGCTTCCCGAGTGAGCAGGAGCAGGCGGATATCTATCGTGAACAACTGCAAGCCTTTGCGCCGAAACTGGTGACCATGCGCACCCTCGACATCGGCGGCGACAAGGCCTTGCCTTACTTCCCCATCGAGGAAGAGAACCCTTTCCTGGGCTGGCGCGGCATCCGTGTCACTCTCGATCACCCGGAAATCTTCATCGCCCAGGTACGGGCAATGATTCGCGCCAGTGAGGGACTCGACAATCTGCAGATCATGCTGCCAATGATCTCCAATGTGCAGGAAGTCACTGGTTCAATCCAGATCATCAAGCGGGCCTGGCGCGAATTGCGCGAAGAAGGACACGATGTGCGCATGCCGCCCATTGGTGTGATGATCGAGTTGCCGGCGGCCGTGTATCAGACGCGCGCATTGTGCCGGCTGGTGGATTTCATCTCCGTGGGCAGCAATGACCTGACGCAGTATCTGCTGGCCGTTGACCGCAACAATCCCCGCGTGGCCAGCCTGTATTCCTCTTTCCACCCGGCTGTGCTGCAGGCGCTGCAACACGTCGTGACGGAAGCTCATCGCGAGAACCGACCCGTGAGCATCTGCGGGGAAATGGCCGGGGACCCCGGTGCAGCCATTCTGCTGATCGCCATGGGTTTCGACATTCTTTCCATGAATGCGACCACGCTGCTGAAGGTGAAGGCTGTCATCCGCAGCGTGCCCCTGAGTGTTGCGAAAGAACTCCTGGCACAGGTCATGGAACTGGACGATGCCCAGTCGGTGCGAAACTGTGTGGACATGGCGCTGTACAACGCAGGCGTTGACCGTTTGCTGCGAACGTCACGCAACAACTGATGTGATCACTCGATCAATTCACCATGCTGCGTGACAGCCGCCCCTCCGACCATCCTCCCCCGCCTTGACAAGCCCTCTGGGCATAAGGGAGCATCACCACTCCTCGAGATTATCCAGTTCAAGAAGCCCTGCATGCTGACTTATCCGCAGTTTGATCCCGTCGCCTTTTCGCTTGGCCCTCTGTCCGTTCACTGGTACGGCATCATGTACATCGTCGCCTTTGGTGGCGCCTGGTGGCTGGCGAAAATTCGGGCGTCACGTGCCCCCGGACAATGGTCGGATGAGCAGATTGCCGACCTGATCTTCTACGGGGCGCTTGGTGCTGTGCTGGGCGGCCGCATAGGCTCGGCGTTCTTCTACAATTTCGACCGCCTGCTGGAAGACCCGTTGTGGCTGCTGCGGGTGTGGGAAGGGGGAATGTCCTTCCATGGCGGTTTTCTAGGAGTGATGGCCGCGCTGTATTGGTATGCCGGCAAACTGGGCAAGCAGTACTTCGAGGTGCTGGACTTCATTGCACCGCTGGCCCCCTTCGGGCTGGGGGCTGGCAGACTGGGCAATTTCATCGGCGGCGAACTGTGGGGGCGCCCCACCGACGTGCCCTGGGGCATGGTGTTTCCCCATGTGGATGCCGCCCCGCGCCATGCTTCGCAGCTCTATCAGTTCGCGCTTGAAGGCATGCTGTTGTTCGGCCTGCTGTGGTGGTTCTCCTCGACGCCGCGTCCGCGTTATGCGGTGTCGGGCTTCTTCGGCGTCGGCTACGGTCTGCAGCGTTTCTTCGTGGAGTTCTATCGCGAGCCCGACTCCTGGCTGGGTTTCGTGGCGCTGGACTGGATGACGATGGGGCAGGTACTCTCCCTGCCCATGATCATCGCCGGGCTGTGGCTGCTGAAGCTGGCCTATGCCCCCAGCCCGACTGGACGCGTATCCCCATGAAGCAATACCTCGATCTGCTGCAAAGAATCCTGGATGAAGGCACCCCCAAGGGCGACCGCACCGGCACCGGCACGCTGTCGGTGTTTGGCCACCAGATGCGTTTCGACCTGTCCCAAGGTTTCCCGGTGCTGACCACCAAGAAACTGCACCTGCGCTCCATCATCCATGAGCTGCTGTGGTTTCTGACCGGGGACACCAACATTCGTTACCTCAAGGAAAACGGCGTCTCCATCTGGGACGAGTGGGCTGATGAGAACGGCGACCTGGGGCCCGTTTACGGTTTTCAGTGGCGCTCCTGGCCCGGGCCCGACGGCCAGTCCGTGGATCAGATCAGCAAGCTCATCGAACAGATTCGCCGCAACCCGGATTCCCGCCGCCTGATGGTGGTGGCCTACAACCCGGCCTATGTCGACAAGATGGCGCTGCCGCCCTGCCATTCCCTGTTCCAGTTCTACGTGGCGAACGGACGGCTGTCCTGCCAGTTGTACCAGCGCTCCGCCGATACTTTCCTGGGCGTGCCGTTCAATATCGCCTCTTACGCCTTGCTGACCCACATGGTGGCGCAGCAGTGTGATCTCGAAGTGGGAGACTTCATCTGGACCGGGGGCGACACGCATCTGTACAGCAATCATCTGGAGCAGACGCAGCTGCAGCTCGCGCGCACGCCGCTGCCACTGCCGACCCTGGTGATCAAGCGCCGTCCGGCGGACATCTTCAGCTACGTGTATGATGATTTCGAACTCGTCGGTTATGAATCCCATCCGCACATCAAGGCGCCCGTTGCCATCTGATCCACGTTCACAGCAGGAGGGCGTTGCGTGAAGCTTGCCTTGATCTGGGCCATGGCCCGCAATCGCACCATCGGCCGCAACAACGCGCTGCCCTGGCATCTCCCGGAAGACCTCAAGTACTTCAAGCGCGTCACGCTGGGCAAGCCCATCATCATGGGGCGCAAGACCTGGGACTCCATCGGTCGCCCGCTGCCTGGCCGCACCAATATCGTCATCACCCGGGATGCGGATTTTCAGGCTGAAGGTGTGCGCGTGGTGCAATCTCTGCAACAGGCACTTTCGCTGGCGGAAAAGATCTGTCTGATCGATGGCGCCGAAGAAGCTGTGGTGATCGGCGGTGCGCAGATCTATGCGCTGGCACTGCCGCTCGCGGACCGTCTGTACCTGACACAGGTGCACGCCGATGTGGAGGGCGACGCGCATTTCCCACCGCTTGATCTGGCCTTGTGGCATGAGTTGGGACGTGAGGATTTTGCGGCACACGGGCCGAATCCCTACGACTACAGCTTCCTCATTCTTGAAAGAGAGATCTGAAATCACGCAGCCAGAGTCTTCCACCTCAGCGCCTGGCAGTTGTGTCATCGGCCTGATCGACCCCAAGACGCCCACCAATGTCGGTGCCATCCTGCGTGCTGCCGGATGCTATCAGGCGCAGGCCGTGCGCTACACAGGGGAGCGGTTCGGCCGCGCTGTGCGTTTTCACACGGACACCAAGGGTTTCAACGCGAAAATTCCGCTGCTGCAGGTGGATGACATGCTGGCCGCGCTGCCGGAGGGCATGCAGATCGTGTGCGTGGAGCTGGCAGAAGGGGCCATGTCACTTCCGGAATTCGAACATCCGCCGCATGCCCTGTATGTCTTCGGGCCGGAGGACGGCTCGATCCCGCAGGCCATCATTCATGCGGCAGACAGTGTGGTCTATATTCCGACCATCGGCTGCATGAATCTGGCGGCAACAGTCAATGTGGTGCTCTACGACCGGCTCGCAAAATCAGCGGCAAGCCACGACGGCGATGCGCGCATCCGCAGCAGCCGTGACGTCAACAACCGCCTGAAGACCATGTCCCGCGAAGACAACGCCTAGCCGGGAACGAAAGGCGTGACATTGCTTCAAAGAAGTGAGTTGGAGGAGTCGTCAGGGTGCAGCACCCCCTCACCCCGACACACGTTCGGCAATCAGGGGGGAGGACAACCACCACACTTCTCAATCCAGCGGAATGAACGCCAGCGCATTGTTCTGGTTCATCGGAATGACCAGCTGGTTCTGGACCGAGTCATAGCACATGGATGCGGCCGACGGGATGCCTGATGCAATTACTTCCGCTTCCTGGCCAGGACGAATGCGCGACACGCTGCCGAAGCGCACGCTGCTCACGTACTTCGTGCCATCTGCCATGATCACCACGCCGTCGTTGCCACCTTCTGCTGCGCGCTCGGTCAACACGACTTCGCCGGCAGGGTTGTACGTCACCACGGCATTGTCTGCAATATTCACCATGACGATGTTGCCGTCATTGTCGATGGCCAGGCCATTGGGCGATGCCACTGGCGCGCCTTCCGCAAATACGGAGGTTTCGCCGCTCGCTGTGACTTTGTAGATGCGCTGCGTGCCGCCGGTGTTGGAGGCGTAGACAGTGCCGTCTGCTGCCACAGCCACCCCGTTCAGGCCAGTGGCCTCAGGCACAGCCACCGCGCCCATCGGGGCGCCAGTGGCCAGGTCGAACATGCGCACTGTGTCGATGTCCACGGTGTAAAGCACCCCATTGTGGATCGCACTGCCCAGTGGCTGGTTCAGAGTCAGGCCGTCACGGGTGGCGCCGATCCACTTGGAGGTGTGCACGCTGCCATCCGGATTGATCAGGGATGCATAACCATCATTTTCCTGCAGGTTCTGCGGGATGCCGTTGTTCATGGCGATGATCAGATTGCGGTCGGGGTCAAAGGTGCAGCTCTCGGCGGTGCGGAAGCTGCCGAATACTTTCACGTTGCTGGACATTGGCGTTGCCACGCCAGCCTCATTGACAGTGCCCAGCGGGCCGCCTGCAACGAAGGGGCCGGGTGTGGCAGCAGGAGTCTGGGCCTGTGCAGCGCTGGCCGCGAGACTCACCAGTGCGGTCAACAATAACTTCTTCATGAATCGATCTCCTTGGTTGCGTAGTCAACCGTGTGTAGTGAAGTGGGTCTGGGACAATCGTACGCCGCTTGCATGACGGCTGTGATGACTGGAGACCCGAAAAACCGGGACTCTAGTTCAATGCCTTCTTCAGCGCCTTGGAATTGCGCTGATAGTTGTACATCTTCTGCTTCTTCTCGGGCAGATCGGCCACGGCGATGGGCTGGAAGCCATTCTCCATGAACCAGTGGGTGGTCTGCGTGGTGAGCACGATGACATGGGTCAGGCCGATCTTGCGAGCCTGTTCTTCCAGTGCCTTGAGCAGGTGTTCACCGCGGCCATTGGCCTGGTAATCCTTGTGGATGGCGATGCACGCAATCTCGCCGCAGCTGACATCCAGCGGATAAAGCGCGGCACAGGCAATGATCATGCCTTCGCGTTCTATAACGAAGAAGAAATCGATCTCGGATTCCAGCAGCTCGCGGGAGCGGTGCACGAGCACACCCGCTTCCTCCAGAGGGCTGATGAGTTCCAGAATGCCGCCCACATCGGCGATGCTGGCGCGACGCTGATTTTCAAAATTGCCTTTTGACACCAGAGTGCCGCTGCCCTCGCGGGTGAACAGTTCTTCGACCAGAGCGCCATTGCGCTCGAAGCTGATCAGATGGCTGCGATGTACATGATGACGGCAGGCTTTCACAGCAGCGGCCAGTGCCTGTGCCACGCCATTGGCCTTGTTCTCCTGGCGCAGTTCGACACTCGCCAGTACCTCCTGGGCGGAGGCCGGACTGAGCGCGCTGACCATGCTGCCCTCGCTGTCCATGATGCCGGATTGCGGAATGAACAGGATGAGCTTCTCAGCATTCAGTGCGATGGCAGTTTCCGTCGCTACTTCTTCAGGCGACAGGTTGAACACTTCGCCCGTAGTGGAGCAGCCAAGATTGGACACCAGCACAATATTGTTATGGTTCAGGTGCTGCATGATGGCTTTTGCATTGATCTTGCGCACCACGCCAGTCAGTGCGTGGTCGATGCCGTCCAACACCCCCAGCGGACGCGCCGTGATGAAATTGCCGCGTGCCAGCTTGATGTCGGCGCCGTGCATGGGCGAGTTGGCCAGGCCCATGGAAAACAGCGCTTCGATGTCGATGCTCAGTGCCCCGACAATCTGCTTGATGATCTGCAGGCTGATGGCATCGGTGATGCGCAGGCCCTTGTGATAGGTGGACTCGATGCCTCCCGCCTCCAGCGCTGCATTGATCTGCGGACGCGCCCCATGGACCAATACCAGTTTCACGCCCAGGCTCTGCAGCAGGGTGATGTCGTGCACGATGTTGGTGAAATTCTCGTGCGCGATGGCCTCGCCGGGCAGCAGGACAACAAACACCTTCTTGCGGTGCGCGTTGATGTAGCTGGACGAGTTGCGGAACCAGTCGATGTACTGCGGAAGATTTTTCATGGCGGCAATATAGTCTATTTCTGTTACAGGCAGTAGTGGCGGATCAGGCCGCGCAGCGTGTCGATGCAGGGCTGCAGACGGTCCAGCGCCAGGTACTCATCGGGTTGATGGGCCTGATCGATGTCGCCGGGCCCCAGGATGATGGTGTCCATGCCCAGGCGTTGCAGCAGGGGCGCCTCGGTGCCGAAGGCCACACTCGCCGCGCTGTTGCCGGTCAGGCGCTCGGCCGTCTTCACCAGTTCATTGGCCGGATCGGTATAGAACGCTGGCAGCCCGGCAAACAAGGGTTTGATGGTGGCCTTCACGTCATGGCGTTCGGCAATCGGCAGCACACGCTGCAGAATTTCTTCGCGCATGGTGGCGATCTCCATGCCGGGCAGCAGGCGGAGGTCGAATTGCAGTCTGCACTGGCCGCAGATGCGGTTCGGGTTGTCGCCCCCGTGAATGCAGCCCAGATTCAGTGTCGGGCGCGGAATGCTGAACAGCGGGCTGTGATAGCGCTGCTGCAGCGACTGCCGGAACAGGATCAGTTCACTGATGACCTCATGCATGGCATCCAGCGCATTGCGGCCCAGATCCGGATTCGACGAGTGACCGCTGCGGCCCAGCAGGTCGATGGACTCCATCATGATGCCCTTGTGGGCGTGGATGGGGCGCATGCCGGTGGGTTCGCCGATCACCGCGCAACGGGCTTTTGGCCGGCCCAGTTCGGCCAGCGTGCGGGCACCCTGCATGGAGGTTTCTTCGTCCGCGGTGGCCAGCACGATCAGCGTCTGTCGGAATGTCACGCCCTCGAAACTCTTGAGGGCCTCCATGATCAGCGGAAAGAAGCTCTTCATGTCGGTGCTGCCCAGGCCGTAGAGCCGCCCGTCCTTCTCGGTCAGGCGGAATGGATTCACGGACCACAGGGCCTCGTCCAGCGGCACGGTGTCGGTGTGTCCTGCCAGCACCAGCCCGCCGGGACCTTCGCCGCGCGTAGCCAGCAGATTGCGCTTGGCATTGCCCGCCGTCAGAGCGGAGGTGCCGGGACTCGCAATCTGCTCCGTGCGAAAGCCCAGATCTTCGAAACACTGCGCCAGGTAGTCAATGACCGGCACGTTGCTGGTGTCGAGTGCAGGATTGGCCGAGCTGACACTCGGGCGGCTGATGAGGGCGTCAAGATGGGTGAACAAGTCCGGAAACTGCGGCATGTCACGTTGCTCCGTTGCTGGCTGCAAGGTCGCACTTCGCGGCCATCACGAAGTCATTCGGGTGCAGGCCATTGGCTTTATGTGTCCACCGGGACACCGTCACAGAAACTCTTCCAGAACACTGTTCAAGAACTGCTGTCCCTTGTCGGTCGGGCGCATCACGCCGTCGACCACACTCAGCAATTGTCTGAGCTGGAGCGATGATACCTGCTTTCGCAGGGGCTCGAAACTCAGCCCCGTGACGGCCTCGAACTGCGGTGCAGTGAACCCTTCCGACAGCCGCAGCACATTGAGCAGGTACTCGATGGCGCGCTCGTCCTGTGGGATAGGCAGCACTTCAGCCATGGCCGCGCCGGGGATTTCCAGAAAGTGCGCCGGCTGCTTCTTCTTGCGGGTGCGCAGAATCTCGCCGGTGTCGGGCCGGGTGATCTTGCCGTGGGCACCGGCCCCGATCCCGAGATAATCCCCGAAGCGCCAGTAATTGAGATTGTGGCGCGCCTGGCGCCCTGGCTGTGCGAAGGCGGAGATTTCGTAGCGGCCATAGCCTCGTTGTGCCAGCAGTGCCAGCCCGGCGTCCTGAATGTCGATGAGCGCGTCCTCTTCCGGCAGGGCCGGCGGGCGCTTGAAGAATTCGGTATTGGGCTCGATGGTCAGCTGATACCAGGACAGGTGTTCCGGCGCGAAGGCCAGCGCTGTATCCAGATCCCGCAGGGCGGCCTCCGGCGTCTGGTCCTTGAGGCCGTACATCAGGTCGAGGTTCAGATTGTCGAAGCCCGCGGCGCGCGCAAAGTCGATGGCCTTGCGTGCGTCATCGGCATCGTGGATGCGGCCAAGGTGCTGCAGCTGCGCAGCGTCGAAACTCTGAATGCCGATGGACAGCCGATTGATGCCGGCGCGGCGATAGTCGGCAAACTTCGCGCGCTCGGCCGTGCCGGGGTTGGCTTCCAGCGTGATCTCGATGTCCTGTGCGAAAGGCACCTGGCGCTGCAACGCTGCGAACAGCCTTTCATAAGAGCGCGCCGCGAACAGACTCGGTGTGCCGCCGCCGATGAAGATCGATTGCAGCGGCCGGCCCTGCACGCCGTCGCGGTCGGCCAGGAAATCGGCGATGAGCGCGTCGACATAGGCGTCTTCCGGCAGCTCGCCATTCTTCTGGTGGGAGTTGAAGTCGCAGTAGGGGCACTTGCGCACGCACCAGGGCACATGCACATACAGACTCAGGGGCGGCAGCTGCAGCAAGGAGCCGGGTGTCGCGTTCAACGCAGCGACCCGCGCAGCGTGTCCCAGTGCAGCAACAACTGGCGCAGTGCCTGGCCCCGGTGACTGAGGCTGTTCTTGACGGCCGGTTCGAGCTGCGCCGAGGCACAGCCGTGGGTGGGCACGAAAAAGAGCGGGTCGTAGCCGAAGCCGTTCTCACCCGCGGCGGCAAACAGGATACGGCCTTCCCAGGTGCCGTGGCACACGAAGGGCATCGGGTCGGCAGCATGGCGCAGGAAGGCGATGCAGCATTGAAAGCGTGCCGTACGCTGGGCCTCGGGCACCTCACGCAGGGCGTCGAGCAATTTGGCATTGTTATGGGCGTCGGTGGCGCCAGGGCCGGCATAGCGCGCGGAGTAGATGCCGGGCTGACCGAGCAGGGCGTCCACCTCCAGGCCCGAGTCATCCGCCAGCGCCGGCAGCCCTGTGACGGCTGCGGCGTGCCGCGCCTTCAGAATGGCGTTCTCGACGAAGCTCAGGCCGGTCTCGTCGGCATCGCTTACACCGAGCGAGCGCTGGGTCACGAAGTCCACGTCGGCACTGCCCAGCATCTGCTGGAATTCCCGCAGCTTGCCGGCATTGCCGGTGGCCAGGACGATCTTGTGCATGGTGGCCTCCGAGCGCTCAGCGGCTGAGATGATAGATGGCAGTTTCGCCGAGCAGGTTCGGCCACAGGCGGATCATCCAGCTGCCCTGGTGCTTGTGATCGACCACGGTGCGGGTAATGACCTTGATCTGCCGTTCCCGGCACAAGGCATCGAAGTCGCGCACCGTGCAGAAGTGAATGTTGGGCGTGTCATACCACTGATAGGGCATGAAGTTAGACACCGGCATCCGGCCCTTGAAGGTGAGATACCAGCGGCTGCGCCAGTTGCCGAAGTTCGGGAAGGTGACGATGACATTGCGGCCGATGCGCAGCATCTCGTCCATCAGCACATCGGGATAGCTCACCGCCTGCAGGGTCTGCGTCAGCAGCACGGTGTCGAAACTCTTGTCGCAGAAATTGGTCAGGCTCTTGTTCAGGTCCTGCTGCAGCACGTTGACGCCTTTCTCCAGGCAGGCGTGGATCTTGCGCTCGTCTATCTCGAGGCCAGTGTCCGACACGCCTTTGGTGCGCTTGAGATATTCCAGCAGACTGCCGTCGCCACAGCCCAGGTCAAGCACGCGGCTGCCGGGTGCAATCCAGTGTTGAATGATGTCCAGATCGGCGCGCATCAGGCGTTCACCTCGTCACTGATTCGAGCCAGATAGGTGCTCAGTGCCTGCATGTAGCGGGGCACCGGCAGCAGGAAGGCGTCGTGGCCCTGGTCGGCATCGATCTCCAGATAGCTGACTGGTTTGCGCGCCTTGAGCAGTGCGTCGACGATCTCCCGCGTGCGCTCGGGAGGGAAGCGCCAGTCGGAACTGAACGACATCAGCAGAAAGCGGCACTGGCTGTTTTCGAATGCCTTGCTGAGGTCGCCGTCGTAATCCACCGTCGGGTCGAAGTAGTCCAGCGCCTTGGTCATCAGCAGATAGGTATTGGCGTCGAAACGCTCTGAGAAACGCTCGCCCTGGTAATGCAGGTAGCTTTCCACCTGGAAGTCGACATCCAGCCCGAAACTCAGTTTGCCCGTGCGCATGTCGCGCCCGAAGTTGCTCTTGATGGCGTCACTGGGCAGCTCCTCAGTGTTCTTGCCGAATTTGTCGCGCATCGCGCTGTCGGACAGATAGGTGATGTGCCCGACCATGCGCGCCAGCATCACGCCCTTCTTCGGATAGGTGCCGTGTTCCAGGTAGCGGCCATTGTGGAAGTGCGGATCCGCCGTGATGGACTGCCGCGCCACTTCGTTGAAGGCGATGTTCTGAGCCGAGAGTTTGGGTGCCACCGCAATCATGATGGCGTGGCGCAGCCGCTCCGGATAGCTGATGGACCAGCGCATGACCTGCATGCCGCCCAGACTGCCGCCAATGATAGCGGCCCACTGGCTGATGCCCAGCCGGTCCATCAGGCGTGCCTGGCTGTTGACCCAGTCCCGCACCGTCACCACCGGGAAATCGGGGCCGTACCAGGTGCCCGTTTCGGGGTTGATGGAGGTGGGGCCGGTGCTGCCCGCGCAGCCGCCCAGATTGTTCAGGCAGACCACGAAGAACTTGCGGGTGTCGATGGGCTTGCCCGGGCCGATGCAGTTGTCCCACCAGCCCGGCTTGGCGTCTGAGTCGCTGTGGTAGCCGGCGGCGTGATGATCGCCGCTAAGCGCATGGCAGATCAGGATGGCATTGGAGCGCGCGGCATTAAGCGTGCCATAGGTCTCCACCATCAGGTCATAGGCCGCAATGCTCTTGCCGCTGCGCAGCACCAGCGGCTCGTCGAAGTGCAGGCGCTGGGGCGTCACGATGCCAACGGAATATTCAGGAATGGGTCTGGGCATGTCAGTGTCTGGGGCTGTCCTGCTGTCCGGCGTTGAGAGGGGGAAACTGCAGCCCGGGCAGGGCAGGCAGGTCCTGCGGGTGGGTGCTCATCGTTCAGATTCCCAGCACGACGCGGGCATTCACGCCCACCGGGTCGATGAACACCATGCGGATGATCTGCAGGCCCAGGAACACGAAGATCGGCGACAGATCCAGCCCGCCCATGGAGGGCAGCAGGCGCCGGAACGGCTCCATCACGGGTTCGGTAATCTGGCGCACCAGCACCAGCGCGGGATGTCCGCTGTAGGGGGCGATGAAGCTGGCGATGATCGAGATCATCAGCG
This sequence comes from uncultured Gammaproteobacteria bacterium, assembly GCA_903889815.1. Lineage (GTDB taxonomy): Bacteria > Pseudomonadota > Gammaproteobacteria > Pseudomonadales > Pseudohongiellaceae > UBA5078. The sequence continues at coordinate 277 of CAISYX010000329.1, read as the reverse complement.
ACCAGAAGTAGATGTTCAGAATGAAGGACAACAGGCCCACCACCGACCAGGTGATGACGAGCCCCACGCCGGGAATGGCGAAGCCGCTGAACATGATGAGCAGAGCCGTGCAGATGCACTGGGCCACCAGGGCCAGCACCAGCGACGCAAAGTCCAGGCCGCGGTAGCCGGGAATCAGGCGGCGGAACACGCGCACGGCAGGGTCAGTCACCCGCACGATTGCCTGCGTGAACGGGTTGTAGAAGTCTGCACGGGCCACCTGCAGCATGAAGCGCAG
>CAISYX010000328.1 GCA_903889815.1 uncultured Gammaproteobacteria bacterium | reverse complement strand
TTACCTTGCAGGGCAGGGTCTGGCTTCGCTGGCAGAAGGGCCTTAACTAAGTTTCTTTCTTTCCCCATGCCCCCAATCACCAACGTTCCAGCGTGAGCATCGTGACTGCGAATCGCATAGCCGAATCCATTTCCTCTTGCCGTATGCCTCGCCTTGTGCTTTTTCAGTCCGGCAAGAAGTTGTGCTGACAAGAAGTGTCGCTCTGGAACTCGTTTGTTGCGAGAACTGTTGTCCTCAAGAATATCCATGAGCAACTTTCGTTTCCTGCGTCGGCTTGGCACTGGCGCGCGAAAACTCGCAGCGGCCGCTGGGTCCTTGAAACCAACTATGAAGATGCGTTCGCGATTCTGTGGAAGCCCAAAGTCGAGAGCGTTAAGAGTGAACCAGCCACGCTGAGTCCTCCCATTCGGACCTATGAGATCTGGCAATGTATAGCCAACGGCCTTGCTCTCCAAAGCATTGAGAATGGTCGTTAGAGTTCTGCCCTTATCGTGGCCAATCAAACCTTTCACATTCTCTAAGACAAATGCCCGCGGCCTCTTTCGACGCAGAATATCTGCAACATCTCTGAACAACGTACCTCTTGTATCTGCGAAACCACCTTGTTTTCCTGCGAGAGAAAATGCCTGGCATGGGAAGCCCGCGAGCGTGATGTCATGGGCTGCGACCGCCTTTTCGCGAGGACGTAGTTTTGTAACATCGCCTTTTGGAGACTGCTTGAAATTTCGCTCATACGTATCACAGGCCGCGTCATCAATTTCAACCGACTGAACACATCGTCCGCCAGCGCGTTCAGCAGCAATGCGCATCCCACCAATTCCCGCAAAGAGATCAATAAAGGTAAATGTTGCCTTCGGCTGTCTTGGCATGACCGCATCGTAGCCGGTTTCGCGGAACGGTGGGTGTGGCCCGCACCTTGCTGTAGCGGCAATCTCGTCGTCGCACTCGCCTATGGCGGAGAAAGTGATGGGTACACTGAAGTTGTGCAGCTATTGGGTTTCTCAGCATGAAGGCGTCGTATACTAGTCAGATGGAAAACAAGCCAATCTACGTTCGCAGTTATGACAATGAGCGGAAAGCCTTCAGGCGTGTTTTGGAATTGCCAGACGCAGTGTTCTTAGAATTGGAAGCGGCACTGAAGAGTTTGGTTTATCAATACTCTACGACTGACTACGAGAACAGGTTTGTGACAGGCGCAGCCGTAGAGCTCCTAGTTAAGTGCTTGTTAGAATTGGCCTTTACTCACGTCGATTCAGTTGGAGGTTCTACAAAGGGAATAGATCTGTCTTCGGCAGACTTACGGTTTAGCGTGAAAGCTCAATTTGGGACACTTTCTGATATCCGCCTGAGGAACATCATGGGTTCTGCAAATGCTGGCTCCACTTCGACCCTGGGTGAATGGAGCGAAGCAACAGTGATGCTTATTCCTAATGTTGGCTTGGTGTACGGAGATCCCGAGTCAAGCATTCTTCAAGCGGGACTTTATTGGGCCAAAGACGCTCTAATCATGCGAAAGAGCGCGGTCCTTGAATACATTCAGCTGAATCCAGATTACGTTCGCCCGCTCGAGGTGCCTCAGAACGATGGCGTTGTACGGCAGGTAGCGAGTACAAGTGTGGTAGCAACTCTGCTTGCTGACCCTCAGTATCCGCTCTTGCAGAAGGCCTTCATGAGGAGAAGGTCTATCGACTCTCGGATAGGGCGATTAGCAGAACTTGAACAACTGTTGGCTCGTGGCACAATAGATCAAGAGAAGTTTGCACAATTGAAAGAGCAGGCGCTACGCGACTAGTTCTCGATGCCCTCTATGAGTGCGATGGGTGGCAAATGGCTCGCCTCAGCACTAGTGCAGCAACGCCAATATTCACGGCATTACCAAACTGCTTGTAGGCAGCACCTGCGCGGAATGTTGGATCGGCGCGCATGACCTTCTTCCACGGGCGGTAGTTCGTGAAGCCCTGGAGGACACCGGCTTCAGCTGGGCCGATACGGCGCCAGGTTTCTCCAAGTCCCACAACAGGTGTTTGGGCCATTGCGACGAGTGCCGGCGCGTACGTAGGTGGCTTAACACGGATGCCGCTCGGGCGGAGTTGGATCAGGCAGTCACGCAAGGTGCGACCCGTGCGGGTTGGATGGTGCCGTCGCGCTTGCCACTCAAGTTTGCGCCTGCTCTCAGGGAAATCGGCAACCTTCCACTTGTCGAACCACTTGTCCAGTAGTTCTGCATGAGCCTTGTAGAAGCGT
>CAISYX010000327.1 GCA_903889815.1 uncultured Gammaproteobacteria bacterium | reverse complement strand
TCGGGCTTGATCTGGGTGCTGCCCTTGCCATCGCGGAACAGGCCGTAGGTGGTGTTGCCCACGGTGATGTCGCGGCCGGCGCTGGCCTGCGCGTCGCTAAGTGTCAGGCGTTCCGCAGCGCCCATGCCGTCGCGGCCATTCCAGCGGCCCCAGACCAGATTATTGCTGGTGGCGGCGGCGGGCGCGAGCGCGATGGCCGGGGTGAAGTCAGGCAGCACCACCACGGGCGGGACGACGGGCGCAGAGGGCTGCGTCGGGCGTACCGGCGGGGGCGCAATGCTCACCGCTGTGCTGGTGGCTTCCTGCGTGACACGGCGGGAGGTGACGGTTTCCAGATAGACTTCCGTGCCTGTCGTCTTGTCTTCGGCGCGGGCATCGGTATCGGCAGCGGCCACTTCTTCACGGCTCAGCGGGCCGCGCTCATCGGTGGCGGGCAGCAGGCGCGGCAGTGGCGCGGCGCCATCCAGCGCCACCATCTGCAGGGAATTCTGCGACAGCTCGACCGCATTGACGGCGCAGGGGCCGAAATTGTCGACCAGGCAGTAGCTGGAGAACGGCGCCATCACGATGGCCCCTTCATTGACCAGGGCACGCACCGAGCCAGCGGACGCGCTGACCACGAAGTCAGTGCCGCGCACGCCGATGGCGGCGATGGGCGTGTTCAGGCGGAAGCGCTCGCGGGCGGCATGGGCCCCTTCGCCGGAGATGGCGCGGGTGATGCCTTCGATGAGGTTCAGCTTGATGGAAGAATCGGCAGGGTTCTGGCTGTTGAAGTCGTAACGCTGGATTTCGAGCAGGCTGTCGGGGCGCACACTGACCAGAGCCTGATCGACGAAGCGGATGTGCACGTGGCCATTGGCTTCGGTCATGACCTTGTCGCTGACCCTGATCACCGAGCCGGCGCGCAGCAGCTCGCGGGAGTCGTCAGCCGCCTGCAGCCACGCCTTGCCCAGCACCAGGCTGACGGTGCCAACCTCGGCATTGCCCTGCGCCTGTGCATTCGCGGCAGCGATGCCGAGCACGAGCGTCAGGAGCATGTTCTTGAGCGATGCGTTCATGATGAGTTCCTCCACTTCGGGAGCCTGGCCAGAATCGAGACGGAACTGGCACTGCTATGACAATGGCCACGATACCCCAGGCCTTTTGATTTCCGGGTGATTGCAGTCACACAGCCTGCAATTACCCGCGTTTGCTATTCGGGGTCAAGCTCCTATAATGCCCGGGCAATGCCGAAACCAGCCACCAGGGACTGAACATTTATCGTGGTAACCCCAGAGCTGCTAAGCACTTTCCCCATTCTCAAGCCTCTGCCACCCGACATTCTCAGCCAGCTCGCCTCGCTTTCCAGCCTGCGCAAGTTCGCCAGACGCGGCATCGTGCTGACCGCGGGAGTGCGTGAAGAGGCCCTGTGCTTTCTGTTCGAGGGGCGCCTGCAGGGCGTGGACTTTACCATCGACGGGCGGGAAGTCGGCCTCTATTTCGTGGAGCCCGGGGACTTTTGCGGCGAGGTCGGTTTGTTCGACCACGGTCCGCAGCCCGAATTCGTGATTGCATTGACCGCCGTGGTGAGTGTTTTCGTGCCGATGGAGAGTCTGCGCACCGTCATGCTCAGCCACCCCCAGGTGTTCCGGGTGATGGGCGAGCGGCTGGCGGCGCGCCTGCGGCAGATGACGAAACAGCGTTCGCTGCTGGGTTTGCCCAGCATCAGCCAGCGCGTGTGCTGCCAGCTGTGGATGCTGATAAAGGACGATGGCCGTTTGCCGGTGCTGATCAGCAACCCGCCAACACACATGGAAATCGCGATCATGCTGAACCTGAGCCGGGAAACCGTGACGCGGGTGTTTCAGACGCTGCAGACCCGCCAGATCGTCAAGCGGGATGGCTCCAGCAGCCTGCTGATCACCGACCCGGACACCCTGCGGGAACTGGCCGAAGGCAAGCAGGAGCTCTGACGACCGGCAGGGCGCGGGTGTACAATCCCGGTGCGGATGCCCGCTCATTTGCTGGAACCGGCTTGAAATACACGGGGCATCGCCCAATTTAGCTCTCTCTCAACGAACAACAAGCAGCCTGACAATTATGAAAGACATCAAGAACACCATTCGTTACAAGGAATTGTTTGAAGGCTTCAAGGCCGTCAGGCAGTACTTCATCCTCGCGGGAATCTACAGCGCCGCCATCAATATTCTGATGCTGGTGCCCATCATGTACATGATGCTGGTGTACGACCGCGTGGTGTCCAGTGGCAGTGTCTCGACGCTGACGATGCTCACGCTGATCATGGTGTTCCTGATGGCGGCCATGGGCGGCTTCGAGTGGGTGCGCTCGATGATTCTGGTGAGCGCCGGCAACAAGATCGAGCAGAACCTGCGCGACCGCGTGTTCGACGCCTCGTTCAAGCAGGCGCTCTACACCGGCGGCTCCGCCAATGGCTCACAGCCCAGCAATGACCTCTCGCAGTTGCGCCAGTTCTTGACCGGCAACGGCCTGTTTGCCTTCTTCGATGCGCCCTGGTTCCCCATCTACGTCATCGTCATGTTCATGTTCCACCCGCTGTTCGGCATCACCGCCATCATCGCCGGCATCGTCATGGTGGCGCTGGCTTACACTACCGAGAAGGTGACCACCACCAAGCTCAAGAACGCCAACCAGGAAGCCAACTGGGTCAACAACCAGATCAACGGCAGCATGCGCAATGTGGAAGTCATCTCCGCCATGGGCATGCTCAGCGATGTGCGGCGCCGGCAGCAGGTGCGGGCCGACAAGGTGCTGCAGCTGCAGACCAATGCCAGCCGCCTGGCGGGCATTCTGACCACCCTCTCCAAATCTTTCCGGGTGATCACCCAGTCGCTGATTCTGGGCCTGGGCGCCCTGCTGGCCCTGCGCCAGGAAATTTCCCCGGGCATGATGATCGCCGGCTCGCTGCTGCTGGGCCGCGCCCTGGCGCCCATCGACATGCTGGTGGGCACCTGGAAGGGCTTCTCTGTGGCACGCGCGCAGTACGAGCGTCTGGGCCAGTTGCTGGAACGCATTCCCGCCGAGGAAGACACGATGAGCCTGCCCGCTCCGCAGGGCAATGTGCAGGTGGAGCAGGTCTATGTCACGCCTCCGGGGGCGAAGGCACCGGTGGTCAAGGGCGTCTCTTTTGATCTCAGTGCAGGCGAAGCGCTGGGCATCGTCGGCCCGAGCGCCTCGGGCAAATCCACCCTGGCGCGCGCACTGCTGGGCCTGTGGCCCACGGGCGGCGGCAAGGTACGCCTGGACGGCGCCGACATCTTCTCGTGGGATCGCGAGGAGCTTGGCCCCCACATCGGCTATCTGCCCCAGGACATCGAGCTGTTCGACGGCACCATCTCTGACAACATCTGCCGCTTCGGCGAGCGCGATGCCGAGAAGATCGTCACCGCTGCCCAGCTGTCGGGCGTGCATGAGCTGATTCTGCGTCTGCCCCAGGGCTATGACACGGTCATCGGCGGCGCCGGTGGCATCCTCTCCGGCGGACAACGCCAGCGCATCGGCCTGGCCCGCGCCGTGTACGGAGCTCCCCGGCTGCTGATTCTGGACGAACCCAATTCCAACCTGGATGACCAGGGGGAAAAAGAGCTGGTCGCGGCACTGCAGCGGGTGAAAGCGCTGGGATGCACGGTCATCGTCATTACCCATCGCACCATGGTGCTGATGTGCGTGGACAAAGTCCTCGTGATGAAAGACGGCCAGGCAGTGAATTTCGGTACTCGCGATCAAGTGCTGGCGGCCCTGCTGCCGCAGCCTGATGCGCGCAAGGCAGCCCAGGGCTGACCCTCCAACCTCCAGCGAATCGGGATAGACACCGTGACAGAGAAACGCAGCAACCCAGACAATCTTCCCGCCCTGCAGGCGGAACCCAACACCTTGCCGGACACCTATCTGGCCGATGTGGAGACCAGCCTGGACAAGCCCCGCCGCATCGGCACCCTGATGCTGCTGGCCGTGTTCGGAGGCTTCGGCCTGTGGTCGACCCTGGCGCCCATCGAAGGCGCGGCCCACGCACCGGGCTCCGTGACCGTGCGCTCCTACAAGAAAGTCATTCAGCACCTGGAAGGCGGCATGATCCGCGAGATCCGCGTGCAGAATGGCGACCATGTGGCGCTGGACGACGTGCTGCTGGTGCTGGACGACACCCAGGCCCAGGCACAGCTGGAAATCAACAATGCCCAGCTGATTGCCCTGACCGCACTGGAAGCGCGCCTGATTGCCGAGCGCGATGACGCCTCTGCCATTGATTTTCCCGCGAGCCTGCTGACCGCCGGTGTCAGTGCCCGCGCCGAAATGGATGCCCAGACCCACATCTTCACGGCCCGCAAGGCCTCGGTGGATGGCAGCACCGCCGTGCTGGAGCAGCGCATCGAACAGCTGCGCTCGCGCCTGACCGGTCTGGAAGCCATGCGCCAGAGCAAGGAAGAGCTGGCAACCTCGTTCGGCGCCGAGCTGGCCGATGTGCGCATCCTCCTGGAAGAAGGCTTCTCCGATCGGCTGCGGCTGCGGGAACTGGAACGCAGCCATGCCGTGTACAAGGGCGAAGCCGCCGAGCTGGTAGCGACCATTTCCTCGACCGAAATGCAGATAGGCGAAACCCAGTTGCAGATCCTGCAGACTGAAAATGAATTCCGTTCGGAAGTGGCCAGCATGCTCAGCGAAGCCCAGACCCGCCTGAAGGACGCTCGAGAGCGCATGATTGCTCTCAACGACATCGTGGAGCGTACCGTCATCCGCGCACCAGTGGCCGGCATCGTTGCCGGCATGCAGTACCACACGGAAGGCGGCGTGATAGGGCCAGGCGCACCCATCGCCGAAGTAGTGCCACAGAGCGACGAGCTGGTCATTGAGGCCCGCGTCCAGCCTGGCGATATCGACCGTGTCGTCGCCGGGCAGGAAGCCACCATCCGCTTCTCCAGTTTCAACAGTTCCGTTCCCACCATTTTCGGTACGGTACTGAGTGTGTCTGCTGACGCCATGGCGGATCAGACCACCGGCATGACGTATTACCTCGCCCGCGTGGCTGTGACGGAAGAAGGCATGCAGGATCTGGGCAATCTGACGCTGGTACCGGGCATGCCCGCCGAAGTGTTCATTACTTCCGGGTCCCGCACGTTCATGCAGTACGTGATGAAACCCTTTTCCAATGCGCTCGCGCGCAGCCTGCGTGAAGACTGATGCGAACCTCACTGACTTTGTTTGGCACCCTCGCCCTTGGCCTGGCCTGCACAGCGTGGAGCGCACCGTCCTTCAGTGCGGAAGACCGGGACGGGGTCAGCACAGTGATCGTGCAGGGCAGCACGCTGGAAGACTTCTTCACCTCGGCACTCGATTACAGCCCCCGTCTGCGCATCGCCGAAGAACGCTGGAGCGCCGGCATTC
>CAISYX010000326.1 GCA_903889815.1 uncultured Gammaproteobacteria bacterium | reverse complement strand
CGGAGCCAGACAAGCCCTACGGCAGCATTCGCCGCTATGGCGAGGCGGATGTAACACGGGTGCGCTTCGTGAAATCGGCCCAGCGGCTGGGCTTTAGCCTGGACGAAATCGCCGAGCTACTGCGGCTGGAGGATGGCACCCATTGCGAGGAAGCCAGCGGCCTGGCCGAGCACAAGCTCAAGGATGTGCGGGAGAAAATGATCGACCTGGCACGCTTGGAGGCCGTGCTGTTTGAACTCGTGTGCGCCTGTCGGGCGCGAAAAGGCAGCGTTTCGTGTCCGCTGATTGCGTCACTGCAAGAGGGAACGGAGCTTGTGGCATCGGCGCGGGGAAGTCACGACAGGATTTGACTTTAGCGACAGTGGTTATCGGGGATACCCGCAGGGGGGGCAAGATCCAAGTATAAAAAGTACGCCTTCGCCTGTGTCACCCCGTTAATCGCAATACCGGATTAGTGCCGGTCCCGGCTTATGTCTGCAATTGCGCAAACCCTCCGCACGCTGACAGCTGCGTAAGCAGGTGCAGTAAGCCGAGGCGAAGGTCGGTCTTTTCAATGTAGCGCCTCCTGTGTGGGATAAGGTCACAAATTTTTATCGATATTCATTCAACCTACGAGGCTGTCTGTTCGATGTTGAAGGCACAAGTTATGCTGGATCGCAAACTCCGTTGCGAGTCTTGCCGCAAGATGACCGATCAAGCAGTGAAAAATTACTAGATGGCTTCGGTGCCAATGATCACTGTGATAATTGCCGTAGTCAGCAAAATCAACAAGGCAACCAGAATTTCAATGCGAATAGCCAGCGACAACCTGGCACCAACTCCTGGTTGCAACATAGCGGGAGTCAATCTCAATTTATTTCTGGCAGCCATCAGCAGCAATGCAACAACGAGGATGACTTTAACACCTAGTCCTCTACCATAGTCCGTCGTAACGAGATCACTAACTCCTTCCAGCAACAACCAGGCAAGAAGTAGTCCACACGACAGCAGTATCAGCACAATCCAGTTCGCCACTTTGCCGAAGGTATGCATGATCTGTTGAATTGAGGACAGTTCGTCCGTCCGACTGAAACGCAACAGTGGGTACAAGGACCCTACCCATAGTGAGACCGTCAGGACGTGTAAAACCAGAGTGAACTGGACAAGAACGTCAGCGTTTGCCAAGTGGCCACTTGTGGTGAATGAGTAGAGCAGGATCACTACCCCGCCTATAGTCAAACAGATACTGGGGGCGATCCGACGGAATCTTGATGTGGAAATCGATTCGACAGCTGCAAGACCCATCATGGCGAATCCGGCAGTGCGTGTGAAAGCGGAAGAGCCGTTCGAGGTCTGAATCAGTATGCCGATGAGATCGGCATCGAACATGCCCCGCAGACCGAGATCAGCAATGGCGCCGACCTGAAAGAAGAAAAAAGCGCTGCTGGCAGCCACACCCGCAACACAACTCCATCGAATATACCGACGCATGGAAATCTGAATGGCGCTGTGGTGCGCCAACAGTCTGACTGAGAATGTTCCTCCTACCGCACCTGCAGTGCTCGCGTATATCAGCAGCTTGCAGGTGAGTGTCAGAAACTCCCAAATGCTCGGTGGCCACATTAATGAACGTGGTCCTGATGGTCACCCTGCTCTGAGCCAATAGAGAAACTGTACTTGCCTTGTACCTGGTGGCCGTCGCTGCCCAGCACCCCCCATGAGACAGTGTAAAGTCCAACCTCGAGTGCAGGTAGGGATATGCTGTGGCTCTGCATGGATTCACTGCTGCGTGTGAAATTCAATTCGACTTTCTCACTGTCGCCTTTGACAAGATTCACGCTCATCAATTGCACCTGGCTGCTGAACGTCAACTTGAGTTCCTGTGGAGAGGCTTGCAACTGCACATCAGCGGCAGGTTCAGAAGCTGTCAGCTCGGTGTGCGCCCACGCACCGACGGACATGATTGTCAGTGCGGCCAGCACGAGTGAGCGAAACCCTCGTCGCAAAAATGTTGTTCGAATTGTCATGACCGTATTCTCCTGTGAGTGGTTGTTAAGAACATTTTCAATTTGAAAGCCAGAAACGCACGCCTGCTACCCATCTCGTGCCACTGTTTTTTTCTCCGGCAGCACGCATGAATTCTTTTGAATCTCCGTATTTTCCTGCCCATTCGACACCGACATACGGAGCGAATTGACGAGAGAACTCGTAACGCAGACGCATTCCCACCGTGACGTCGGACAGGCCGCTGCCCACACCGCGTTCAGCGTCGCGTTTTCCGTACAGATTGAGTTCTGCTGAAGGTTGCAGAATCAGATGTTGTGTCAGCAACAGCTCATACTCCGCATCCAACCGCAATGAAGTCTGACCGCTACTGCCGAGGTAAGCTGTCGCATCGATTTCGAGCCAGTAAGGCGCCAGGCCCTGTATGCCCAGAGCCAGCCAACTCTGATCGGGTTGCGCCCCTGTGTCATGACGCACGCCCAGCTGTGTGTCCCAGAAAGGTGAGAACGCTCTGGTCCACAGCAGTTCCGTGCGCGATTCTTCCAGTGTGCGCTCTTCAATATCTCCTTCTGCTTTCAACGTGACGCGCTGATAGCCTTGACTGATCCAGGCTTGCAGGTCGTAGATGGTCGCTTCGTCGTCGCCGCTGGTCCTCTCAAGCTGATCGATGATGACTGCCCCGAAGCGATGAGAGTCGGCCATATGCAACTGACCATTTCCCTGCGCCAGCGCGTACAACCCGCTGCCACGCTGATAACCACCGGAATAGGCGTGAGGGTCCCGAGCGCTTGCCGCGTCACTGGATGGTGTCATCATGTGCTGTGAGTGATCTACCGCAGGGGTTGTTACAGGCGCAGGAGCGGGTGTCGCATGCTGCGAATGATCCACAGCAGGCTGCGCCAGCAGCGGCTCCGGAATCAACAAGCCTGCACAAAAAAGAGAGGCGGCTGTGAACAGGCAGACACTGTGCTTGGAATTTCTCATGCGACGATTACCTCGCGGAACATACCACCGTCCATATGAAGCATGAGATGACAATGCCACGCCCAGCGCCCCGGCGCGTCGGCCGTGACGAGAAAACTGATGCGTTGTGCCGGTTGTACCATGATTGTGTGCAAGCGAGCCTGAAAGCTGCCGTCCGGATTTTCCAGCTCGCTCCACATGCCGTGCAGGTGCATCGGGT
>CAISYX010000325.1 GCA_903889815.1 uncultured Gammaproteobacteria bacterium | reverse complement strand
GTTCGCGGGCAAGGCCCGCTCCCACAAGGCCCGCTCCCAAAGGCGAGTACAGCGCCTTCAGGGACTGAGAAGGCGCGCATCTTCGGGCAGCAGTTGCAGGCCATAGAGGGTCACCACCTCGCGCCAGATGCGCAGGTAGTCAACGCGGAAACTCTCCGCTGGCAGGAAGGCGCTGGGACCGGCAGCGCCTTTGCGCTGATTGGCGGCGTCGTCCACCACCAGCAGGTTGCGCGGGTCATTGGCAAAGCGCTGGCGTTCGTCACGTGACCACCGGGCGCCGCCCGCTGCGCTGGCATAGGCCAGGGGAACCACATGATCGATGTCGACATCACTGGCCAGGGTGTAGGTGTTGCCGGTGTAGGGGTCCAGCCACTGTCCGCTTGCCACCGTGCAGCCGCGCTCGTTGGTGAAGGTCACGGGCTTCTGGCTGCTGAGAATGAGCAACTCTTGCCGCGTGTTCTGGCAGTCGCCGTCCTCGTCAATCCAGTGAGGCCAGTCTTCGCGCTGGTAGCGAAGACTGACTTTCGGGCTTGCCTCCACAGGGCGCGCCGGCGCGTCCGACTGTGGGGCAGTGGGGGGATTCTGCAGCGCGGCCCACAGCAGCAGGGCGAACAGGAGCAGGGCGAACAAACGCATCGAGAGGCTCACAACTGTTTAAATTGTGAGCATTCTACAGTGGGAGTGGGCTGGCCTGCGAATGGCGGCCGTTCGCGGGCAAGCCCTCTCCCACAGGGCCCTCTCCCACTAGGCCTGCTCCCACAGTCAGAGCAAGTCCCCAGAGGCACTAGTCACCGGCCCCTATCGGTCACACATGCCCCGCAGCGCCTCTTCCAGTGCGCTTGCGAACGCCGGGCCGTCACACAGCGGTGAGTGCTGCACACGGTCACGCAAGCCGGCGCGCAGCGCGGCCAGGGCCGGCAGGTCGCGGGTTGCAGCCACGGCCTTGGCCAGATAGTCACCGGCATCCTGCGCGATCCAGCCGGCCAGCCCCGCATTGCTGGCGATGCCCGCGCCATTGTTGGCCAGAAAGCGGTCGCCCCGCAGGGTCAGCACGGGCACGCCCATCCACTGACTCTCCACACTGGTGGTGCCGCCGGGGTAGGGGAAGGGGTCCAGACAGAGGTCGATCTCGCCGTAGTGCTGCAGATACTCCAGGCGCGGCGAGCCGCCAGACAAGGCAAGTCGTCCCGGGTCGATGCCGTGGGCCTGAAAGCGCGAGAGCGTGTGGGCCTGTAAGTCCGGGTCGCCGAGCTGCTCGGCCTTGAGTACCAGACGAGCGCCGGGCACAGCGGTCAGAATGGCACTCCACAGCGCGACGACCTCGTCATTGAGCTTGCTCAGATTGTTGCAGCAGCCAAAACTGAACTGTCCGCGCTGCAGTGCCGGCAGCTGTGCCACGGGCGGGGCCTCTGCGGGCGGGGTGAAGCACAAGTAGCTGTGGGGCAGGCGCCACACGCGCTCCACGAAGTGGGCATCCTGCCCGGGTGGCGTCACAAACGGGTCGCCCAGCACATAGTCCATGGCCGGCAGGCCCGTGGTGCCGAAATAGCCCAGCCAGCTCACCTGCACCCTTGCCGGTTTCCACGCGAACATGCCCAGGCGGTTGTGGGCAGTATGGCCGGCCAGGTCTATGAGCACGTCTGGTGCGTCGGCGTGAATGCGCTTGGCGGCCTCGCGATCGTCAAGGCCGAGCAGCGGCTGCCAGTGACTGCACAGGGCTCGAAGGCGCCGTGTCACGGCGTCCTCGCCCGGGGCAGTGGGATACGCCAGCCATTGCAGTCGGGCGGGGTCTGCAGTGCGCATGACCTGTTCCAGAAATACCGCCACGGGGTGCTGGCGCAGATCGCCCGAGACCAGCCCCACCCGCAGCGGTGCGCCGGCGAGTGATGGCCCCCAGGAGGTGAATGGCTTGGGGGCCAGAGTGCTGGCAATGCGGCCGAACTCACGGGCCTGGCGCAGGCAGTCTGCCACCGGGGCGCTTGTATAATGCAGCAGGAACAACAGATTGCTGTGGGCCTGCAGGAAGTCGGGGCGCCGGGTGATGGCCTCGCGGTAACAGTCCAGCGCCGCATGCAGCTCGCCACGGTTCTTCAGCACATTGCCCAGATTGTTGAGGGCTCCCACATAATCGGGTTGCGCGCGCAGCGCCGCACGGCAGCTTTGCTCGGCCGCGAACAACCGTCCCTGCGCGGCCAGCACATTGCCCAGGTCGAGGTGGGCCCCGGCATGCCCGGGCGCGAGCTGCAGGGCGTGGCGCAGGCGGGCTTCGGCCTCGGGCAGGGCGGCCAGCGCCAGCAATGCGCGGCCGAGGTTGACGTGAGCGTCCACGAAGTCCGGCTGCAACGCCACGGCGTTGCGGTACTGCTGCGCGGCGGCTTCCTGCTGGCCCATGGCTTCCAGTGTAACGCCCAGATTGTTGTGGGCCTGGGCAAAATCGCCCTGACAGGCGATGGCGTGCCGGTAGTGCGCTTCGGCCTGCGTGAAGTGACCCAGGCCATGCAGGCACAGGCCCAGATTGAAGCGTGCCTCGGCATAGTCCGGTGCCAGCGCAACCGCCTGCTGATAGAACGGGAGCGCTTCGGCAGGACGGCCCAGATGGGTCAGGCAGATGCCCAGGGTGTTGCAGGCTTCGGCATCGTCCGGGTCAAGTCCGTGACAGTGCCGCAGCGCCTGTTCGGCCTCCTCGTGTCGCCCCAGTGCCTGCAGGGCCAGCCCGAGAGCCTGCCAGCTCAGGGGCAGGGAATTGAAGGTCTGCGTCATGTGCAGGGCAATGGCGAGCATGTCCTGGTGGCGGCCGCTCTCCCAGGCCCGTTGCAGCTGCTCAAGCACGCTGTCCAGCGTCTGCGAGCCGCTCATCGTCC
>CAISYX010000324.1 GCA_903889815.1 uncultured Gammaproteobacteria bacterium | reverse complement strand
TGCAGATGCTGGCTGCGGTAACGGACCATTGTCATCCACTGACCCGTCTGCCTGCAGGAGCAATCGCCATGAAAACCTTCTACGCCCTTTGCTGCATTCCTGGATTTCTGCTGCCCTGGAGTTTGTTCATCCCGTGGCTGCGCGAGCGGCACCGGGAGCAGGCCGCAGAGACGCCCCTGACCTGAACATTTCGCTCCTGCACTGACGCATCAAGGACCTCTTCTCTATGTGGAACCAACGCTACAACACCGCCGAATACATCTATGGCACAGAGCCCAACGACTTTCTGCGCGACCACGCGGCGGCGATCCCTGCCGGCGGCAATGTGCTGTGTCTGGCAGAGGGCGAAGGCCGCAATGCCGTGTTCCTGGCACAGCAGGGCTACCGGGTGACGGCGGTGGACTCCTCCGACGTGGGCCTTGCCAAGGCCACAGCGCTGGCCAGCGCGCGAGGCGTACACATCACCTGCCTCCATGCCGACCTGGCCGAGTTTGCGCTGGGCGAGGAGGCCTGGGACGGCATTGTGTCCATCTTCTGCCACCTGCCTAAGGCGGTGCGCCAGCCGCTCTATGCGGCACTGGGCCGCGCGCTGACGCCCGGCGGCGTCTTCCTGCTGGAAAGTTACACGCCTGCGCAGCTGGCGTTCAGCACCGGCGGCCCGAAGGATGTGGACATGCTGGTGGATGCCGCCACCCTGCGCCGCGAGCTGACGGGGCTGCAGTTCTCCCTGCTGGAGGAGTGCCAGCGCGAGGTCGTGGAAGGCACCTACCACACAGGTCTGGCGGCAGTGGTGCAGGCAATCGCGCGCCCGCTCTGAGCGCACGCGCAGCGGTTGCTTTCCCGCAAAGTCTCGTGGGATAGTACTGACCGAAATGCCGCAATGATTAGGCTGCCAGCAAGGCCGCCGGACAATAACAATAATCAGGAAAATCAACATAATGGCGAAACTTTTCCCCACGTTCATTGCCTTGACCGCCGCCACGTCGCTCAGCCTGGCCGCCACGTTTCTGACCGACAGCAACGCTGTGCACGCCGCCGACGCAGGCGACATCCCCCGCACCGCCGATGGCAAACCCGATTTCAACGGCCTCTGGCAGGCGCTTGGCAACAATCACTGGGGCGTCGAACCCCACAATGCCCGCATGGGCCCGGACTACCGCTGGGGAGCACTCGGTGCCATTCCTGCCGGTCTGGGCATCGTCGAAGGCGGCGAGATTCCCTACACCCCGGAAGCACGGGCAACACAGCAGGAGAATCAGGCCGACTGGCTGGCCCGCGACCCGGTGGTCAAGTGCTACATGCCCGGCGTGCCCCGGGCCAACTACATGCCCTTCCCGTTCCACATCGTGCAGTCTCCCGAACACCTGATCATGGCCTATGAGTTCGCCAGTGCCAGCCGCGTGGTCTACATGGACCGCCCCGACTTTGCCGCGCCGGTGCCCAGCTGGATGGGCCACTCCCTGGGCCGCTGGGAAGGCGACACCCTGGTGATCGATGTCACGGAACAGATGCCCGACACGTGGCTGGACCACTCCGGCAACCACCACACCGAACAGCTCAAGGTGACCGAGCGTTACACCCACCTGGGCCGCGACGTCATCGAGTACGAAGTCACGCTGGAAGACCCGGGCGTCTATACCCGGCCCTGGAGCATGAAGATGCCCCTGTACCGCCGTATGGACGAGAACGCCCAACTGCTGGAATTCAAATGTGTCGAGTTTGCCGAAGAGCTACTGTACGGCCATCTCGTGAAAGGCGCCGAGCGCACCGAACCCTGAGGAGACCCTGACATGAAGCACATGAGCACCCGCAAGACTCTCGCTACCGCCATCGCCCTGCTGCTGGGGGCAACCGCCTTGTCCAATGCGTTTGGTCAGGACGTCTACGTGGCACCCCGGACCGTTGACGGCCAGCCTGACATGCAGGGCGTGTGGGCCAACAACAGCACTACGCCGCTGCAGCGCCCCGAAGTCTTCGCCGACCGCGAGGAGCTGTCGGAAGACGAATATGAACAGCTGCTGGCCCGCCTGACGGAAATCGAACAGGGCGATGGCGATGCGCTGTTCGGTGACGGCTTCCTGAACGCGGTAGTCACCGGCACGGTGGAGTCCTACGACCCGTCCACCGGCAACTACGATCAGACCTGGATGGCCAACCGCACGCTGGAGACGCGCACCTCGCTGATCGTCGATCCGCCCAATGGCCGCCTGCCCGCCATGCGTCCGGAAGCCCGCGAGCGCATGCAGGCAGAAGCCCAGGCTCGACGCGACGCACCGTCGGATTCC
>CAISYX010000323.1 GCA_903889815.1 uncultured Gammaproteobacteria bacterium | reverse complement strand
GCTGGTACTGCTGCCGCTGGTGCTCGCCCACGAACTCACCAATACCGGCTTGTTCCTGCAGGCACTGCTCGCCTTTCTGAGCTTCGGCCTGTGCGCCTCCAGCGTGTATGTACTGAATGATCTGCTGGATCTGCCCAGTGACCGGCAACATTACAGCAAACGCCTGCGCCCGCTTGCCAGCGGCGAGATTCCCCTGCTCACTGGATTGCTGATCAGCCCGGCCCTGCTGATGCTGGCCTTCGCGCTGGCCAGCCTGCTGCCGCGGGCATTCATCATCATCCTCGGGGTCTACTATCTGAGCACCGGGTTCTACAGTTTCGTGCTCAAGCGCATCATGCTGGTGGATGTCATCATGCTGGCGGCACTTTACACCCTGCGCATCATTGCGGGGGCGGCGGCAGTCTCCGTGGTGCCCTCGTTCTGGCTGCTGGCTTTCTCGATGTTCCTGTTTTTCAGTCTGGCCGTGGTCAAGCGTTACACAGAGCTGGACTACCTGCAGAAGGCCGGCATCAATCAGTCGGAAGGGAGGGGGTACTACGCGCAGGACCTGCGCATGATGGCAATGTTCGGCAGCAACAGTGCATTGATGTCGGTGATGGTGTTTGCGCTCTACATCAACAACGACGACACGCGCGAGCAATACGCCACCCCCGAACTGTTGTGGCTGCTGTGCCCGCTGCTGTTATACTTGGTCACGCGCATCTGGCTGCTGGCAGCCCGGGGTCAGATCTCTGAAGACCCCATCGTGTTCGCCATCAAGGACCGCGTCAGCCAGGCTCTCATCCTGAGCGCGGGCCTGCTGCTGTGGCTGGCAACGCTCGACTGGCAGGCAATCCTGCTGTAGCGGCTCAGCCGGGCAGTGGCTCGCCCGGAATGCCAGTCGCGGGCAATGCGCGAGACACCAGCAGTCGACGCACAGGGAACAAGTCCTTACACAATGCGCGCGAGATGCGCGGCGTGAAAACGCAGATGTTCCTCGATGAACGTGGCGATGCAGCAGTAGCCGTGGTCATAACCAGGCCGCACCCGGTAATCGACCGGAAATCCGGCCTGCGCTGCCGCCGCCAAAGCAACGCACGGTGGCTATTCTTTCAAGACTCATGGACATTTTCCTGAGGGCTTGGAACAGGAGATCAGGTCAGCGCCTTGGCTTCGACAATATCCTGCAGACGGGCAACGGATTTTTCCAGCGCACTCTTGGCTTTCGCATCATGGGACACCTTCGACAGCACGAAATAGGCTGTGCGGGCCACCTGGCGCCAGCGTGGGTTGCCGGGCAGCTTGTCGATGGACAGATAGCGGTTCATGGAGCGGGTGCGCAGCCGACCGTTGTCGATACTGACGCTCCAGATACGACTCTTCTCTGCGAGCTCGATGATGGATTCGCCCGTCACCTTCTGCCAGTAGTAATGGCAGTCCTGCATCAGTTTGACCAGCGCCTCGCGGTACTGCTGTTCGTCGTCGCCATCCTGGGGAAGCGCGCCCGACAGGCTCTGGATGATCTTGTCGACATTCTCAAGGTCGGCAAACAGATGGCGATGCTTCTGCAAGTCTTCCGGCGTGATCCGCGCAAGATATTCGCTGAGCACCTGGGTGCGTTCCACGTTGCGGTTGATCTGGTCGATCAGCTGCGGCAGTGAGCCTTCAACCAGCATGTCGCCATCACTCTCACCCGCCGGCAGGACACGCTGGAACATCAGCAGGTAGAACTCCTGATCCAAACTGAGCGGCAGCACGCACAGGCGCACTGTGGAAGCAGCATCCTCATCTTCGTCTGGCTGCGTGATGGTAAACGTGAAATAAGTCGGCTGGTTCAGCGAGGAAATCACTGACTCCCGTAAGGGGAAGCCAATCACTTCGGAAACGCCCTTGCAGACAGGTTCCAGACGCTCGGCCAGCAGGCTCACGGGGCCGTCCTGAAAATCTTCGGCAGGCACGCGCAGCAATGTCTCGGCCGCCTTGTTGATGTAGACAATCGTGCCGCTCTCGTCGATGGACACCAGGGCATCGCCCGTCACATCGAGCATCTTGGCCAGCCGCGTCTCACGGGCACGCAACTTCTTTTCGGTTTCCTGATACTTGTTGAGCTGCCAGGCCAGACGCTGGTTTTCCTGCCGGATGTCCAGCAGATTGAGCATCTCGAACTGCTTGCCCACGCGCACTTTCAACTCTTCCTTGCTGAATGGCTTGCTGATGTAGTCGTTGGCGCCGAGATTGAGCCCCTTGACCAGATCCTCGACGCGGTTCTTGGCCGTCAGGACGACGATGGGCAACTCGTCCATGCTGTATTTTTCGCGGATACGCCGACACAGCTCGAAGCCGGTCATAATGGGCATCATCAGGTCAAGAATCACAAGGTCTGGCTTGTCATGCTGCAGCATCATCAGAGCGTCGTGCCCGCTGAGGGCGCTCTCGATCTCATAGAGCCCGGAGAGGTGCTCCTTGACGATGCGTACGTTCAGGAATTCGTCGTCCACCACCAGAATCTTGCGGCGGCGGCCCGGCAGAAGGGGTGCCTGACCCAGATCAGAGGCACTGTCCTGGCGCCCGTTGCGACGGTCCACCAGGGAGGGGTTGCTCTGCAGAATTGCATTCAGTTTCTCGCCGGATTCCTGTACCACCTTCTTCTGGAGCTTGCTGTTGCTGGCAGTCATGCGATCTTTCACTGTCAGCAATGGCAGGTCGAAATAGAAGGTCGAGCCTTCCCCCGGTGCGCTGCGCAGAACGATCTCGGTGCCGTGCAGCTCCACCAGCTTCTGCGAGATTGAAAGCCCCAGTCCGGTGCCGCCTTCTTCACGGCTGGCGGCGGCGTCGACCTGGTAGAAGCGATTGAAGATGCGCGACTGCTGGTCCCTGGAGATGCCGATGCCGGTGTCGCGCACCATGACGCGTGCGTCGGTGCCGATGATTTCCAGTGACACTGCCACCCAGCCACGCTGCGTGAACTTGATGGCATTGGAGACCAGATTGAAGAGAATCTGTTGCAGGCGGTCTTCGTCGCCCATCACCAGCACGGGCTCCGCCGGAAAACTCTCGGCCAGCTGAATGGGTTTGTCGCCGATCAGCGGACGGCACATCTTGTTCACGAGAATGCAGATGTTCTTGAGATCCACCGGGCGCTTGTGCAGTTCCAGATGCCCGTTCTTGATGACAGAGAAATCGATGACGTCATTCACCAGATTTGCCAGTCGCTGGCCGCTGATGCGAATCATGTTGAGGTTCTCGCGGGCACTGTCATCCAGCGAGGTAGCACTCTTTTCGAGAATGATCTCCGACAGGCCGATGATGCCTGTCAGCGGAGTGCGCAATTCGTGGGAGACATTGGCGATGAACTCTTCCTTGACATCATCGGCCTTCTGCAGCGCCTCGATCTTCAGCTGATTCGCCTTCAGCATGCCATCCTGCACCAGACTGTATTCCTTGATCAGCGAGTTGATGCGATCGCCCAGCCCGAAGGACAGAACCACCAGTGCCAGCGCGGTGCCGTATTGAAAGCTGTGATAACTCAGCAGGGGCGGCAGATTCACCCCCACGCGCTGCACGAGCTCTATCAGAATGCCGAACATCAGCAATGACCATGCCAGCAGCATGTACTGCGCCGGACGATAGCCTGTCCTGGCCACCTGCACTGCGCCCATGCTCACAACCACCAAGAGCATCACAATGAACAGATTCATCAGGATGACGAGGAATCCGTAAGGCATCACGATCGACAAGAGCGCATAGGCAAGAGACGCGACAATCAGGCCCCTGAACACCTTGTCCAGGGGCGGATTGAATTGATCCAGCGTGATGAAGGCGCGCGCGAAAGCCAGCCCTGAGGCACATGCCAGCGCGATGAACGTCATGATGCTGCGATTGGCCCAGTAGGGATTGTCCGGCCAGAAGTACTGGAATGACAGTCCCTGAAAAGAGAAAGAGAAGAGCCCGCCAAACACGAGGAAACAAACGTAGTACAGATAAAGTTGTTCACGCGTGGATACCCAGATGAACAGACTGTAAAACGTTACGACAGCGACAATCCCGTAATACAGCCCGATCCAGAAGTACTCGCTTTTGGAGGACTGCTGAAACTCTTCGAGACTCAGCAGCGTGACTGGCAACTGCACGGAGCCATTGGAGTGTGCTCGCACGTAAAGCGTCTGCGCCTGCCCGGCCAGGGCTTCAAAGGAAAATATGAGGGAGTGGTGGGCGAGGTCACGCCCGTCAAAGGCCAGCGTGTCTCCGGCGCTCTTCTGAATCCACTGCCCTTGAGAATCCTGGTACCAGAAATCCAGGCGATCGAGACTGGCCAGCTTGAACTTGAGCAGCCAGGTCTGATCTTCCGTAAAGCGGTTGACAACATCCACAGCAGCCCAGTAGGCCGATTCCGTATAACCCAGTGTGGGAAAACCAGGTTCCGACCAGACTTCGCCCTGGCTTTCGAGCGCTGCCACTGCGTCTTCGAACGTCCAGTTGGCGCGGGGGTCCTCAATCAGACTCAAGTTGCTGCCGGGAGACAGCTCACCTGCACCGGACTCCAGAGGAAGAGCGGCCAACGCAGTCCCCCCGCTCATCCCTGCCAGCAGTATGCAGACTGTCATCCATGCAATTCGAAGTTTCTGCAACATTTCCTGTATCTGAGCGAGACTGCTTCGCGGAATTGCAAGACAGACCACCCACGGGGTTGCCGGGATCATATCGGCTTTGAATTGCACGGGCAATCCGGACATAATCCGGGCTCCCGGCCACTCGCCAGTGCATTGTCCTGCCCTGCTGCGACGAGAGCACAACAAGAATCGCAGTCGTGAAGAGGATTACGCATGTCGCACAGCCAAGGCCATGGGCGCGCCCGAGCGAGCATCTTCCTCCTGCTGTCTGCCCTGTCCGTACCCCAGTTGCACGCGCAAGCTCTCTCCACCGCTCCCTGGTTCGGCCTGCCCCTGCCGCCCCCTTTCGAGATTGACGGCCTTCCGGCGATCGTTGGCGACAGAGGCCCCGTGGCTGCCCTGGTGCCGCCAGGAGAAGAACAATGGGAAGAGTTCAGCGGAGCACGGATCTGGCAGGACCTTGAGCAGATCGTCGGATTCTCACAGCAGAGCCGCGCACAGCGGGAGATCGGCAGCGGACAGCTGTGGGGCCGCATCGCCGGCTTTCCCTCGGCCCGCAAGACGGTCGAGTGGATGCTGGCACAGTATCGTGAGGCCGGCATCGCCGGCATAGAGCTGCAGGAATTTCAGATGCCGGAAGACGAGCGCTTCTGGCTGCCCCTGGCCTGGGAACTGCGCGTGAAAGGCAACCCGGCCTTCGGCGCCGGCAGTGACGACATTGTGCTCGAGACAGCCATGCCCCTGGCACCGTCCGCCATAGAAGGCGGCGAACTGCGTGGCGCACTTGTCTATGTGGGCACTGGCAGCCCGGCGGAACTGGTCCATATTGATGTGCGGGGCAAGATCGCCGTGCAGCAGGTCACACCACAGGCGCATACGGTCTTCGAGCGCGAGCCCACGGTACCGCGCGCGCAGAATCTGTTTGCCCGGGGCGCCATCGGCGTCATCAACATCGTCGAACAGCCCGGCAACGAGCGCGCCATGGACTTCAGCAACTGCGGCGGCCCCTGTTTCAACGTGGGCGGCCGGGACGGCCTGTTTCTGGAATCCATGCTGAGCAAGGCTGCAGAAGCCGGAATGCAGGACAGTGTGCAGGCCGAGGTGCTGCTGGAGGCTGGCTTCTACGCGAATCTGATTGCAGAGAACGGCATTGCCGTGCTGCCCGGTCGCGACAGTGACGAGATCATTGTCCTCAATGCCCATGTGGACGCCTGGTTTGACGGCGCCGGCGACAACGGCGATGGCATGGCTGTGCAGATAGCGCTGGCACGGCATTTTGCGCGCCCTGAAAACCGTCCGTCCCGCACACTGGTGTTCATGGCCAGCGCCGGGCACCACACCACCGGCCTCAATGGCCCGGCCAATTTCGTGGCCATGAATCCCGCGCTGGAGCAGAACACCGTGCTGACCATCAACATCGAGCATGTCGCGCAGCGCAACTTTTCTCCGGCCCGCAGCCAGTTCGATGACGGCTACCGCGAGTTCATCGCCGATTCGGGTGAAGCCCCTATCGTCGCCGGCATCACCAACAGCGCGCCCTTCCTGCAGGACCTGTTTTCTCAGGGCGTGCAGCGCTATGGCACCAATTTCATGTCCGGCAACTCCACCATGGCCAGTGGCGAGGGCGGCGGCTATAGTGGCATTGATGCCCCCATCGTGACGATCATGCAGGCTCCGCCGCTCTATCACACCAGCGGCGAGGTGATTGAAGCCATTTCCGAGCCGGGCCTGGAGCGCATGGCGCGCTTCCTCGCCTTCTTTGTGAAGGCCGTGGATCAGGCTCCGCGGGCTCAGATCGACCCGCGATGAATACCATGCTCGACCGGCGGTCGGGCATGGGTATAATCGGCCTCAAACCGGCAGAACCCGGCAAGTGACAGACACGCAGGACCCCCAACAACAACAAGTGAGGATTGCCATGATCAACCCGCTACTGCACGCCACGCGTCTGCGACGCCACAGTGCGCTCGCCCTGCTGCTGGGCATGCTGACTGTCATCGTCAGCGCCAGCGCCTTCTCCCAGGCCAACATGGGCAATTCCCTGCGCGGACGACTCTCGCCGATGCCGGTCACGCCGCAGACGGTGCGTACCATCACAGGCGAAGGCGAAGTACGTGCCGTGCTCAATGGCACCACCCTGACCGTCAGCGGCAATTACACCGGCATGAGCTCGACCGCCACCATGGCGCACATCCACCAGGGCCCCAAGGCCATTCCCGGACCGGTCGTGCTGCGCCTGGATGTCAGCGGAGGCAGTGCAGGCACCCTGAGCGGCACTCTGACACTGACTCCGGAGCTGGTCGAGGCGCTGCACGCCGAGAGCCTGTATGTGCAGATTCACAGCGAAACCAATCCGGAGGGGGAACTGCGCGGGTGGCTGATGCACTGAGTGCACGCACCACGCGGCTTCATCCCTGACCCATAACAGTGACAACAACAGGTGCGTCCATGAACAGCAAACGATTGACTCAAAAGCAGATTCTCTCAGGCTCCGCCGTGCTCGGCGCCATGATCGCCGCGTGCGCGGCCCCCGCCATAGCCCAGAGCCAGGGCCCCTTCACGGCAGCCCAGGCCACTGCAGGCGCCGGCCTCTACCAGAGCACCTGCGCGGCCTGCCATGGCGCTGATCTGCGTGGCACGCCCGCAGCGCCCATGCTGGCAGGCGAAGGCTTCCTGAACAGCTGGAGCACCCGCAGTGCGGGCGAATTGTTCCGCACCATCAAGTCTTCCATGCCACCGGGTTCCGCAACCCCGCTGCCAGACACGACCGTTGGCAACATCGTTGCGCATATCCTGCAGACCAATGGCGCGCAAGCCGGTGCACAGCCCCTGAGCGTAGACACCTCAGTCACCATTGGCAGCGCTGCCGGCACTGCAGCTGCGCAGCTTCCTGCCGGTGCAACGGCTGCGGCCGCACCAGCAGCAGCACCAACCCCTCCGCCAGCGCCTGTCGGTCTGGTCGTGTCCGGAACCGTGGAAAACTTCACGCCCCTCACCTCCGAAATGATGCGCAACCCTGACGCTGCCGACTGGCCGATGTTCCGTGGCAACTATCAGGCCTGGAGCTACAGCGCGCTGGACCAGGTCAATCGCGACAATGTCGGCGATCTGCAGCTGGCATGGGTGTGGAACATGCACGAAGGCGCCTCCGAGCCAGCTCCGCTGGTGTACGGCGGCATCATGTACCTGATCAACACCAGCAACATCCTTCAGGCCCTGGATGCCGCCACCGGCGAGCTGATCTGGGAGCATCACGGCGGGTCAGCCACCCGTGAAGACATGCGCAACATTGCCATCTACAACGACAAGATCATTCAAGCCACGACCGACGCCCGGCTTCTCGCGCTGGATGCACGTACCGGCCAGAAAGTCTGGGAAGTGGTGGTCGCCGATCGCAGCAAGGGCTTTGAAAACTCTTCCGGCCCCATCGTGGCAGACGGCAAGATCATTCTCGGCATGGCGGGCTGTGCACGCTACATCGAAGAGAACTGCTACATGACGGCACACGATGCCGACACCGGCGAGCGCTTGTGGGAGTTCGACACCGTTGCTGATGCAGACGAACCAGGCGGCGACACCTGGGGCGGTCTGGACGGCATCTACCGCAAGGGTGGTGAGACCTGGATCGCCGGCAGCTATGACCCTGACCTGCGCCTGACTTACTGGGGCACCGCCCAGGCCAAGCCCTGGGTTCCTGTCAGCCGGCACATGAGCATCGAAGATGCCGGCCTGTACACCAACTCCACCATCGCGGTGAACATCGACACCGGGCTGCTGGACTGGCACTTCCAGCACGTGCCCGCCGAGGCGCTGGACCTGGACGAAGTGTTTGAACGCGTGCTGGTGGATGTGGATGGCCGCAAGACCGTCCTGTCACTGGGCAAGCACGGCATTCTCTGGAAGAACGACCGCGTCACGGGCGAGTTCCTGGGCTTCGTGGAAACGGTTTTCCAGAACACCTTCACCAACATTGATCCGGTGACCGGCGCAGTGACCTACCGCGAAGACATCATGAATGCCCAGCTGGATGAATGGACTTCCGCCTGCCCGAGCAGCGCCGGCGGCAAGGACTGGCACTCCATGAGCTACCACGAGCCCAGTGGCGTGATCATCGCTCCGCTGAGCCAGACCTGCCTGGAAAACGCGGCACGGGCCATTGAACTGGCCCCGGGTTCCGGCGGCGTGGGCGCCAGCCGACGCTTCTTCGAGATGCCGGGTTCCGATGGCAATGTCGGCAAACTGGCGGCCTATGATGTAAGCACGATGAAGGAAGTGTGGAGTTACGAGCAGCGCGCGACTTTCCTGACGGGCGTGCTTTCTACGGCAGGCGACCTGGCCTTCGTGGGCGACCTCGACCGCCGCTTCCGCGCCTTCGATGCCCGCACCGGCGAGATCCTCTGGGAAACGCGCCTGGGCACAGCGGTGCAGGGCCATCCGCTGACGTTCAGCGTGGACGGCAAGCAGTACATTGCCGTGACGACTGCCAACGGCGGCACCAGCCCGCGCATGGTGCCTGCGGTGGTAACGCCGGAGATTACCTACCCGTCCACGGGGAATGCCGTGTACGTGTTCAGCCTGAATTGACCTGCAACTGTGCGAGCCTGCTGCCCTGCAGGCTTATCACCAACAATGACAATGAGAACAGGAGCCCCCCCCATGCAAAAGACCCTGATCGGACGCAAGACACTGCTCGCCCTGTCACTGCTCGCCGGAGCTTCCACTGCCGGCAATGCCCAGGCCCAGACGGATTACAGCACCGTGGAAGTCATCCCGCACCAGGTGCGCGACGGGATCTACTATCTGCAGGGAGCCGGTGGGCATGTGGGACTGTCCGTCGGCGACGATGGCGTGGTGATGATCGACGACCAGTTCGCTCCGCTCACCGAGAAGATCATGGCGGCCATTCGTACACTCAGCGACGGGCCGATCCGCTTTCTGATCAACACCCATGTGCACGGCGACCATGTGGGCGGCAATGAGAACATTGGCCGTCTGGGCATCCCCATCGTGGCGCGCGATGAAGTGCGTGTGCGCATGCAGGCCCAGTACCCGGGTGTCGCCCTGCCTGTGCTGACATTCAACGACGAGATTTCCGTGTACCTGAACGGTGAGGAGATCAGTGCGGTGCCGCTGCCTCCGGCACACACCGACGGCGACAGCATGATCGTGTTCCGCGGCTCGAATGTGATACACACCGGGGACGTGTTCCGCACCGGCGCCTATCCCATCATCGACCAGGGCAACGGCGGCACGCTGGAGGGCACCTTCGGGGCGCTGGGCATGATCATCGCGGCAGCCGGTCCGGACACGATCATCGTGCCGGGTCACGGGGAATTGTCTGACCGTGCCGACGTCATCGCGTTCCGCGACATGGTGGAAGACGTTGCCAACAAGGTGCGGCCACTGGTGGCCAGTGGCATGACCTACGAACAGGTTGCTGCCGCAACGCCCACCGCCGCCTACGATGCCGTGCATGGCAATCCGGAGCGCTTCCTGCGCGCCTTGTATTCCGAACTGGGCGGTCAGTAAGCGCGACGCGCTGTGAGGGTGCCGTTGCGATAGTCTGTCAGTGCCTGTTCGATCTCTTCGCGGGTATTCATCACGAAGGGACCGTAATGGACGATGGGCTCGCGCAACGGCCTGCCTGCAATCAGCAGCAGCTTTGCCGGCCCGTCGACGCTGATGTCCACATCCCCCTGCTTCGACAACCGCGCCATGCGTGACCTCCCTACCACCGTTCCGCCCACGCTGACGCTGCCTTCATAGACATAGATCAGCACCGTGTCGCCTTCGGGCACGGCAAAGGTCTCTGCATAGCGGCCGCTCTCGACCACAATGTCGAGATACAAGGGCTGCGTGGCCGGACGACTGATATGTCCGCGGACAAGTCCCTGCGAACCCTGCACTTCCCCGGCGATAGCCTTGATGTGTCCGGCAGCGCGGGGAATCACGGGAATGTCGCCGGCGGGCACATCCTTGTAGGACGCCGGCTGCATCTTGTCCTTTGCCGCCAGATTCAACCACAGCTGGAAGCCACGCATGCGCCCTTCCTTCTGCTGGGGCATCTCGGAATGAATGACGCCGGACCCGGCCGTCATCCACTGCACGTCGCCGTTGCGCAACTCGCCCACATTGCCCATGTGGTCACGGTGCTGCATGTGGCCGTCCAGCATATAGGTCACTGTCTCGAAGCCGCGGTGCGGATGCGAGGGAAAGCCTCCGATGTAGTCACTGGAGGATTCGCTCCCGAACTCATCCAGCATCAGAAACGGGTCGAAGCGGGCCAGGTCCTGGCCGCCAAACACCCGCATCAGCCGAACCCCATCGCCGTCCGAAGTAGCGCGGGCAACCAGCAGTTCTTCCACTTGTCGTGTACTCATGGTGTCAATTCTCCTTGCGGGCTGCTGCGAGCAGCGTGGTGATGTTCGTGCGGGCTTTCTCCAGACCCTGGGCACGGGCACTTTCGCCCATGTTGAGTCCGCCTGCAACGATGAATTCCAGATCGTTCATGCCCAGAAAGCCAAGGAAAGTGCGCAACCAGGGGCGCACATGATCCGTACCGCCTTCCTCGTGGATGCCCCCCGAGGCAATTACCAGATAGACCTTCTTGCTGCCCGTCAGCCCTACGGCGCCTTTGTCCGTGTACTTGAAGGTGACGCCGGCACGGGCCACATGGTCAGCCCAGGAGCGCAGCATCGCAGGCACAGAGAAATTGTAGGTGGGCACGCCGATGACCAGCACCTCTGCCGCCTTGAGCTCGGCGATCAACGCATCCGAAAACGCCACCTTCTGCGCCTGCTCGTCATTGCGCTCGGCGGCGGGCGTGAACAGCGCTCCCAGCCAGGCGTTGTCGAGATAGGGAATGGGCGTCTGCGCAAAGTCGCGGCACCGCAGCTGCAGGTCCGGGTTGGCAGCCCTGAGTCCGGCGATCAGTTCGTGACTGAGCTGGGTAGAGACGCCCAGTTTGTCGGCGGCGTCGAAAAGACTGGAGGTGATGTGCAGCAAGCTAGTCATCGTCTGGGTCCTTGCGCCTGCAAGCGGCGCTGTGAATGAGTGATGGGCTCATCATAGGCCACGCAATCCGATCTATTAATGCAATTATCGCTGGCATATGATCGGATTATTCGATCACCAGGCACGAGACTCTGATGAAACTTCCCCGCATCACGCTGGAACAATGGGCCGCCTTCAAGGCAGTCGTCGACGCCGGCTCCTTCTCGCTCGCGGCAGAGACGCTCAACAAGAGCCAGTCCAGTGTCAGCTACGCGATCGCGCGCCTGCAGGAGCAGCTGCCACGTCCGGTGCTGAGACTGGAGGGAAGGCGCGCAGTACTGACGGAAGAAGGCAAAGTGCTGTACCGCCGCGCTACCGAACTGTTGCGCCACGCCGAGGTCACCGAAGACTTTGCCCGCATCAGCGCTCAGGGGCTGGAAGCCGAGATTCGCATTGCTGTGGACCTGCTGCTGGATGTGCGTCTGATCCTGCCCGCGCTGGATGCCCTCTCGACTCATTACCCGTTCACGCGGGTGCGGATTCTGGAGACCTCGCTGTCGGGCACCGAAGAAGCGCTGCTGGAGAAGAAGGCCGAGATCGTCATCGGCAGTCAGGTGCCCGTCGGCCATACCGGCACCCCAGTAAAG
>CAISYX010000322.1 GCA_903889815.1 uncultured Gammaproteobacteria bacterium | reverse complement strand
TCCCCAAAGCCGCCAGAGCCCTCGGCATCGAGTTCCCCGAACTCTGCGTGCGCATCATTGAGCTGTCATTGGCAGTGCGTGGTTGAGGCAGTCCGAACATTCGTGACGGTGGCGTCTGACCTTGGTTTTGCTTCGTCAGCTAGAATGGACAATACGTAGTTATTTGAAAGTTGGCAAACAGTGGTTGTCTCGCCATTTTATTGCCCCCCAATGCGATCCTTTGCGCTCTGTCTTCTCATAACGACCTTAGTCTCTGCGGCTGAGGTTAATCTTCATCGTTGGTCTGGTGCCTTAAATGTGCCTGATCCGGTCGCTTGCACCGTTGATGAAAAGGGTCGCGTTTATGTGTCTGCGACGACTCGGCGAAAGGTGGCGGATCTAGACATTCGCGAGCATCCCATGTGGACCGCAGATGATGTGGGTTTGACGAGTGTGGAAGAGAAGCAGGCGTTTCTCAAAAGGGAACTGGCTCCAGGGAAAATGCGTCTGCCTCGTGGCGGACTGAAGGACCATAATAAAGATGGCTCGATCGACTGGAAAGACCTGACCGTTTATAGCGAACGCATCTACCAGCTTCGCGACACCGATAGCGACGGCACAGCAGATAAGATGACTGTTTTTGCAGAAGGCTTTAACACCGAAGTCACGGGCATCGCTGCCGGCATTCTTTATCATGATGGCTGGGTCTATGCCACCATTGCGCCAGATCTTTGGCGGCTCAAAGATACGGATGACGACGGTGTCGCTGATGTGAGGGAGGTCGTGGCGACCGGCTTCGGCATGCACATTGCCTATGCAGGGCACGACATGCATGGGCCTCGTCTAGGTCCAGATGGGCGTATCTATTGGAGCATTGGCGACAAAGGCGTGAACGTCTTGAACAAGGAAGGCCAAAAGTGGTTCTACCCGCATGAAGGCTGTGTCTTGCGCTGTGAGCCGGATGGTCAAGGCTTTGAGGTCTTTGCCCATGGTCTGCGCAATGTCCAAGAGATCGCCTTTGATGACTTTGGAAACATCTTCGGTGTGGATAATGACGCTGACATGCCGGGTGAACAAGAGCGCTTCGTTTACATCACTGAGCAGAGCGATTCCGGCTGGCGTTGTGGCCACCAATACATGAAATCGGAAAGTCGCTGGATGCGTGAAGGCATTTGGCAGGCCGTAGCCGCGGGCGCAAGCCCGTGGTCAGCGAAGTCTCCAGACCACGCCCTGGCGGGCGCGGCTACGCCGCTCTTTATCACACCGCCGCTAGCCAATTATTCCAATGGACCAGCAGGCTTTGTACATGAGCCAGGCACGGCGCTTGGAGCGCGTTTGCGGGGTCACTTCATCTTGGATCAGTTCCCTTCCGGTAAGATGGAGGCTTTTACCATCCAACCCAAAGGTAGCGCCTTTGAAATGAGCCGCACTCGCCTCATCAATGCAGGCATCATGGGCATTGGTCTCAGCTTTGGCCCCGACGGTGGTCTCTACCTGGCAGACTGGTCTGGTGGTTATCCCACCGATGAAAAAGGTGCTATCTGGCGTGTCGACGAGCCTGGTAAGCCGAGCCCTGCACGCATTGAAACCCAAAAGCTTCTCGATGTCGGATTTGATCATCGGGAAACCACAGAACTCCAAACGCTGCTGGGCCATGCCGATCAGCGTGTCCGCGTCGGTGCTCAGCTAGCACTGGCGAAAAGACAGGTTTGGACGGCGTTCGTCGTGTTTGTCTCGGCACCCAATTGCCAGTTCACTCCAGGCACTGTCACCCTCCTCGTGCGCTGTCCTGCCAGCCCCAAGACCGGCATCACGGAGGTTGTGACGCTGCGGGAAGAGCGGGAAAACCTGGCCTTCCTGCGCGCCTGCATGCGGACGCAACCCGTGCAGTACGCGCACGCGTACCTTGTCGCCAAGGGCCTGGCCCCGGCCGACGAAGCCGCGTTTGTGCAGCTGCTGCACGACTTGTGGTTCAAGCTGTACGGCAGGTGCGAGCGAGTTCATA